>CAZHLB010000904.1:0-2978 GCA_964533005.1 uncultured Saprospiraceae bacterium | reverse complement strand
GTGACGGAAAGGTAGAAATTTCTCAACTCTTACGCCTGTCCTGAACAGTTACAAATTTTTTAGTTCTCTGACATTTTATTGCAGTACACCAAATCAACAGGCTTTTTTTAAACACATAGCCACATAGTTCACATAGCCCAACTATGTGAACTATGTGGCTATGTGTTTAAAAAAAGCCTGTTGATTTGGAAGTGCCACAAGAATTGTCAGAGACCTAAATTTTTGTCTTTCAGGAAATGGTTGCGCCACATAAATATGCAGTATCAATTCGTGAAAGAAATTTCGCAAGACAAAGGTCAGTGACTTTCATCGGATGGGTCTTACACAATTTCGGAAATGACTTTCATAATTCACACATTCTCAAGTGCGATGCGTCTTTTGCGCTTGAGTTGCTTGAAAAAGGTAGGTGTCAACCCCGTGACTTTTTTGAACTGGGTGGACAAATGCGCCACGCTGCTATAATTCAGCTTGTAGGATATTTCAGTAAGGTTTAGCTCATCATACAACAGCAGTTCTTTTACTCGCTCAATTTTGTGAGCGATAATAAATTGCTCAATTGTGATGCCCGTTGCTTCTGAAAAAAGGTTGGCGAGATAAGTATAGTCGTGGTCTAGTTTTTCACCGATATAATCGGAGTTTTTAGTCTTGGGCAGTTCGTCTGCATAATGAACCATTTCAACAATGATGTTTTTTATCTTTTCAATGAGGATGGCTTTTTTGTCGTCCATCAATTCCAGCCCTGATTTCAATAAAACAATTTTTAAATGGTCACGCTGTTGAGCGGTAAGAGGCTCTTTTACTTCCACTTCGCCTAAATCCACAACTCCATATTGTAGCCCAAGCCCGTCCAGCGCTGCCTTTACTATTAACTTGCAGCGAATGGAGACCATGTATTTGATATGCAGTTTCATTTGTTTTTTGTGTTTGTATTTAACACCAGGGAATTCGGTCAGCGTGAAAATGTGTAAGAGTTGGATGATTATCAGATAAATAAAGTGCTCACCTCCAACTCAAACCCACCCAAAACTTCCGAAGTAATTTTTCCTTCTTCCTCTGCAAAAGACACCAATTTGTAGCGCCCATCCACCAAACCATAGACTTCAATCGAGCGGCGCACGGGGTCGGCAATCCAGTATTCTTTGACCTGGAAGCGTTCGTAGAGGTCTTTTTTTGCGCCTTTATCATACTTGGCAGTGCCTTTAGAAAGAATTTCAATGATTAGGTCGGGAGCGCCTTCGACTCCGTTTTTCGGATTGATGATGAACTCTCTTTCCTTCGACACGAAGAAAATATCAGGCTGCGGAACGCTCTCGTCGTCGAGCACGACGTCGTATGGCGCTGAGTAGGTTTTTCCAAGTTTGTTTTGTTTGACATGGATACCAATCGTCAAAAACAATTCCCGGAAAAGGTCTTGATGTGGTGAGTTTGGTGAAGCTCTTCTCATAATTTCTCCGTTGATAAGCTCATAAACAGAAGTGTCCCCGTCGGGGATTTCCATGTCTTTGAACTCGGCGTAGGTCATTTTTCTGGTTGCAACTTCTGTTAGCATGGCTTTTATTTTTTGGTAAAAATAGTCTTCACCCTTCATAGTTCAAAACGCTCCCCAACCACCTTTCCACCTCCTCCACCGCCATCCCTTTCCGCCGTGCGTAATCCTCCACCTGGTCTTTTCCAATCTGCCCGATGGTGAAATACTTGCTCTCCGGGTGCGAAAAATACCACCCGCTCACCGCCGCCGCCGGGTACATGGCGTAGCTTTCGGTCAAGACCATGCCGGTGTTTTTTTCCACATCGAGCAGTTGCCAGAGGGTGCGTTTTTCGGTATGCTCGGGACAGGCAGGGTAGCCGGGGGCGGGGCGGATGCCTTGGTATTTTTCTTCGACAAGCGACTGGTTTTCAAGGTTTTCAGCGGTGGCGTAGCCCCAAAATTCCTTGCGCACCCGCTCGTGCAGGCGCTCGGCGAAGGCTTCCGCCAGGCGGTCGGCGAGGGCTTTGAGCAGGATGGCGGAGTAGTCGTCGTGCTGCTGCTCGAAATGTTTGACCCATTTTTCGATGCCCAAACCAGTGGTGACTGCGAAGGCGCCCAGGTGGTCGGAAACTCCAGTTTCCGACGGGGCGAGGAAGTCAGCGAGGGACAGGTTCGGCTGCCCGGCGGCTTTTTGCGCCTGCTGCCGCAAAAAATGCAAGCAGATGTTTTCCACCGCTTGTGCGCCTGCCGCCTTGTCATTCCCGGAGGGAACCTCTGCGTCTCGCAAGGCAGCCCGGTGGGACGCAGAGGTTCCCTTCGGGAATGACAAAGCGACATCCTCACCGCTGGCAGGTAAATTTTTAAGCAGGTGAGTTTCCAATTCCACGTCGTCGTCGCCAACGACATTCGCCGGAAAAATCCCAATCACCCCATTCGCCGTCAGCCACTTCCCGTCAATCACCTGCCGCAGCAAACTTTGCGCATCGGCAAAAAGCTGTCGGCATTGCTCGCCAACGACTTCATCGTTCAAAATTTCAGGGTACCTGCCTCGCAATTCCCAGCTCAAAAAGAAAGGCGTCCAGTCAATGTACTGGCTCAATTCCTCCAGGTCGTAGTTTTCAAAAACCTTGACACCCAGGAACTTAGGCTTCGGCGGCGCATAATTTGACCAGTCAATTTTGTACTTGTTTGCCCGTGCGTCCGCCAGCGAGAGCCAGCTTTTCGAGGAGGTTTTGCCCGCCCGTTGCTCCCGGATGCGGGCGTAATCCTGCCGGGTATCCTGCACGAAACTCGCCTGCAATTTTTCATCCGAACCAATCAGCGCAGATGCAACGGCAACGCTCCGGCTGGCATCCAAAACGTGAACCGTTGCGCCGGAATAGGCAGGCTCGATTTTCACCGCCGTGTGCGTTTTCGAAGTCGTTGCGCCGCCGATGAGCAGGGGGAGTTTGAAATTTTGCCGCTCCATTTCCTTCGCCACGTGCACCATTTCGTCGAGCGACGGCGTGAT
>CAZHLB010000903.1:0-2981 GCA_964533005.1 uncultured Saprospiraceae bacterium | reverse complement strand
GTTTTCGGGAGATGCGGGTGCGGGAGGAATTGGTTGCGGAGAGAGGATTGGAAACGGTGGCGACGGGTTTGTAAATCAAAGCACTAAATTTGTCCAGATGAAAACATTGCCACATCCGCAACTTGTCCGCCAATTACAGGCATATTTCAGGCAGCAGCCGGTGCTGCGAGCCTACGTTTTTGGCTCCTTCGCCCGCAACGAGCAAAAACCGGAAAGCGACCTTGACCTTTTTCTGGAATTCGACCCGGCAGTGCCAATTGGAATGGAATTCATTCAAATCTACTTAGACTTGAAGGAGTTGACCGGCAGGGAAATTGATTTGGTGACGGAAAAATCAATTTCCAAATATGTCAAACCGCAAGTCGAAAAAGAAAAAATCCTGGTTTATGAAAAACAAGCCGCCTGACGAAGCTCGCCTACGGCTTATGGCGAATTATCCACACCCACATCCCGCCATTTAAAGCTCATATTGAGCAAATAGCAAAGACTCTTCAGCCTTGAAATAAACATGATACCTGTCCACTGCGCAGTCTTCGACATCGGCAAAACGAACAAAAAGCTCTTCGTCTTCGACGAAAACTACCGCATCGTTTTTGAAAAATCCGAGCGCCTCCCCGAAACCACCGACGAAGACGGCGACCCCTGCGAAGACGTGCATTTGCTGAGAGATTGGGTCTTGAATTCCCTCCATGAAGTGCTATCGAACCGGGATTTTCATATCCTCGCAATTAATTCCTCGGCGTACGGAGCGAGCTTCGTATATCTTGACAAAGAAGGCAAAATCATCGCCCCGCTGTACAATTATTTAAAGCCATATCCTGAAAAATTAAAGCAACAGTTTTATCAAAAATATGGCGGCGAAGAAGCCTTCGCCCGCACGACTGCCTCGCCGGTTTTAGGCAGTTTAAATTCGGGAATCCAATTGTATCGGCTGAAATATGAACGACCGGATTTGTTTCAAAAAGTAAAATATGCGCTGCATTTGCCGCAATATGTCAGCCATCTAATTCACGGGCGATATTATGATGAAATAACCAGTCTCGGCTGCCACACCAATCTTTGGGATTTTACCCAAAACACTTACCACGACTGGGTTTCGGCAGAGGGGATTGACGATAAATTTCCAGAATTATATCCCTCGAACAGACCTGCTGGAACGTATATTTCCGGCTGGCGGGGCGGCGTCGGGCATGGCTTGCACGACAGTTCGGCGGCGCTTATTCCATATCTTGAAAGCTTCAAAGAGCCTTTCGTTTTAATCTCCACAGGCACTTGGAATATCTCATTAAATCCATTTAATTATGCGCCATTGACAGATGAAGAATTGCGGCAAGATTGCCTTTGCTATTTATCCTGGAAAGGTACGCCTGTCAAAGCCAGCCGCTTATTTGCAGGATATGAACATGAGCAGGCGGTAAAAAAAATGGCGGAAGAATATGGAGTCAGAGAGGATTTTTATACTTCGCCGAACAAGCTTTCCGACCCTTCCAGGGTGACAAAAAAACTTTCGGAAAGCTATCTCGCTTTCATGCGGCAACTGGTTGAAAGACAGGCTGTTTCGACTATGTTGGCAATCAGCGATACGCCGGTTCAGCGCATATTCGTGGATGGCGGTTTTTCCAAAAATGAGATATTCATGTCGCTGCTGGCAAAGGCTTTTCCGAATATGGAAATATATGCCGCGGAAGTCGCCCAGGCATCCGCACTTGGCGCTGCAATGGCAATTCACGGGCGTTGGAATGATAAGCCTTTGCGGCAGGATTTAATTGCTTTAAAGAAATATCGAGCCGAAAGCTGACAGGTGGGAAATGGATATTTTGAGAGAAAAAAATTTCATTTTTTTTCTCTCAAAATATCCATTTCCCACCTGTCAGCTTTTTGTCCAAAACATGAAACTGGCTTACAATCCAAACTATCCCGCCATCGAGGATTTGCGCCAACGTGCCATGCGCCGCATTCCTCGTTTCGCCTTCGAATACCTCGACGGCGGCTGCAATGAAGACGTGAACCTGCACAAAAACACCGCCGAGTTGCGCCAGGTGGAATTGAAGCCATTTTACCTGAACGCACACCCTGGCTCGGATACAAAAACAGCGCTTTTTGGGCATGTTTACGATGCGCCATTTGGCATTGCACCAGTCGGTTTGCAAGGTTTGATGTGGCCCAATGCACCGGAAATATTGGCGAAGGCTGCCGTCAAGCACAACATCCCGTTTGTCCTCAGCACGGTCACCACTTCGAGCATCGAGCGGATTGCCGAGGTGACCAACGGCAATTTTTGGTACCAACTTTACCACCCCGCCGATAATGCCTTGCGGGACGATATCCTCGACCGGGCAGAGGCGGCAGGCTGCAAAGTGCTGGCAATTTTGAGCGACGTACCGACCTTCGGCTACCGCCCACGAGACATCCGCAACGGGCTTGCCATGCCGCCCAAAATGACCCTGCGGAATATTTTGCAAATCATCGGCAAACCCAATTGGGCGCTGCAAACCTTGATTCACGGGCAGCCTAATTTTGCCACGATGAAAAAATACATGCCCAAAGGTTTGGACATGAAACAGTTGGGCTTGTACATGAACCAGACTTTTTCCGGCAGGCTCAACGAGGAAAAAATCGCCCCGATTCGGGACAGGTGGAAAGGTAAAATCGTGCTGAAAGGCGTCGCCAGCGAGGAGGACACTGAAAAGGCAATCAAATTGGGCTTGGACGGCATTATCGTATCCAATCACGGCGGCAGGCAGTTGGACGCAGGCGAGTCGGCGATAAAATCCCTTTCGCCGATTGTGAAAAGCTACGCCGGTAAAATCAAAATCATGATGGACAGCGGGGTGCGCTCAGGCGCTGACATTGCAAGAGCGGTGGCGAGCGGGGCGGAGTTTGTTTTTCTTGGCAGGTCGTTCATGTACGGCGTGGCGGCGCTGGGCGAGGAAGGCGGGGAGCAGGTTGCCAATATTTTGAAAATTCAATTTAAGCAGGTG
>CAZHLB010000902.1:0-2986 GCA_964533005.1 uncultured Saprospiraceae bacterium | reverse complement strand
GAGCAGCGCCGCCACCGCCGATGCCGGTTTGTTGCCAGGCGGTGGGTTGAGCGGCAATTTTTGTAGCGAAAAACAGCGGGAAGGCGAGCAGAAACGAGCAGTGGAAATGTCTTTTCATGGCGAGCGATGTTTTCTGATTCGATGTTTTGGAAGGAGGAAATGTTTAAGTTGATAAAGGCTGATGAGGTTGAATTTACAGCAAAATCAACCTCGACTTGAGTTATTTCAAACTGAAATCAATCGGCAACCTCAACTGCACTTTCACCGCCTGCCCCCGCACCTTTCCGGGAGCCCACTTGGGCATTCTTTTCACCACCCGCACCGCCTCCTGGGCGCATCCGCCTCCGATGTCGTTGACTGCTTCCACGTTGGAAATCGAGCCGTCTTTCTCTACGATAAACTTCACAATCACAAGCCCTTCCAAGCCTTTTTCCCTGGCAGCAGCCGGGTATTGAATATTTCGGTACAGGTATCGGAATAGCGAATCTTGCCCACTGGGAAATGCAGGCATTTGCTCGAGAACTGCCGTCAAGGGTTGTTCCGGCTTCGACGCTGGAGGGTCGTTTTTTGGCTCGTTTTCCGAAGGTTTTGCCTGCTGCTCGTCATTCGTTTCAGAGGTAGTATCCGCATTCTCCAATTCCTGGTTGGAAGGTGGGACTGGCTCTTTCGCTACTTCTTCATCCTTCTTTACTTTTTGTGGAAGGTCGGGCTTGGGCAAAGGCTTCGGCTGGGCAGCGGCAGGAGGTGGCGGTGAGGGAGGGAGGGGCAATTCTTCATCGGATGGCGGCGGTTCGGTCAGGCTCACTTCGGTGCTGACAAGCCGTTCTTCCTCAGCCGAAAATCCTGACAACAACCTGAAAATATCAGGTGCGAAAATGCCCGTCAAAAAGAGACCGATAGCCAAAATGGTCGAAATGGAAAGCCGGGCGGGATACCTTTTGCGCAAGATATAAGCTCCATATTCTTTGTTCCTCCTTTCAAAAATGAGGTCGTCAAAGTCGGCGTGGAGGTAATCGGTGATTTCGCCGTTGCCACCTGTTTGCACATTCATTTTCGTATCAGGCATGTTCAATTTTCTGAGCGGGATTTGCATTTTGGGCAAAACAAGGTCACTTAACTAAAGGTTGGTGGCGAGTATTGCGATGCGGGTAGTCAACCTGTTTGTCTGTTTTGTTCTGAATGGTTCTCAGCGACAACTCTATCCATCACCTTTCCAAGCACAATTGCCTGCCAGGGTTTCAACCAAATCCGCCCGCCCATCATGTCGAAAGTGTCGCAATTATTCAGTTCCCACCTGGTTTTGATAAATTCATCCGGCATCGAAAACGCCGCTCCCGTGTTTGAAAAATTCAACAAAACCAGCTTCCTCACTCCCTCGAAAGAGCGCACATAAACAAAAAGCTGCGGATGCTCCGGCGAAAGGCATTCGTAGTCGCCGTACACGAAAAGCGGATTTTCCCGCCGGTAGGCAAGCACCCGCCGGTAAAAATGCAGGATGGAAAATGGGTCGGCTTCCTCCGCTTCCACGCTGATTTTCTTGTAATTAGAATTGATTCCGAGCCAAGGTTTGCCGGTCGTAAAGCCTGCATTTTCGGAGACATCCCATTGAAATGGCGTCCGGGCATTGTCCCTGCAAGCTTTTTGGACGTGGCCGAAAATCACCCGCCGCTCCTCCTCGGTTTTGCCTTCGCAAGCCTGCCGGTAAAAATTCAATGCCTCGACGTCGTTGTAGTCTTCGATGCAGTCAAATGCCACGTTGGTCATTCCGATTTCGTCGCCCTGGAAAATATTTAGCGTGCCACGTTGCGTCGCCAACAGGACAAGCAGCAGTTTGGCGGATTCTTTCCAATATCGCTTTTCGTCACCAAAACGGGAGACCATCCGGGGATAATCATGGTTTCCCATCGCCTGCACAATCCAGCCGTCATGCGCCGTTGCGTCGTTCCATTTTTGGAAAATGGCTTTTAAATCTTGCAGGGAAACGGGCAATTCTTCGCCATACCTGTCTTCGCCAAAAGTCAAATTGAGCAAGTCGAAATGATAAATCAGGTGCAATTCCCGGTTCGCTTCTGCCGTGAATTCCAGCACATTTTCAGGCGTGATTCCAATGCCTTCGCCAAGCGCCATCACGTTGTAGCGGCTGAAAACATGTTGGTTCATTTCGTGCAAAAACTCGTGCAGGCGAGGCCCGTTTGCATAAGTCGTTTCTATCGCCGTGCGAAATTTTGAAAAGTCGGCGTCCGCAAAATCCTGCCGTTTGGAAATCAAAGTAATCACGTCCAGCCGCACCCCATCCACGCTTTTGTCAAACCAAAAGCGCATGATTTCGTGCATTTCCCGCCGCACGGCAGGGTTTTCCCAATTCAGGTCGGGCTGTTTTTTGTGAAATAAATGCAGGTAAAACTCGCCGGTCGCTTCGTCAAATTCCCAGGCGCTGCCGCCAAAAAAGGACTGCCAATTCGATTTCGGATTTGGGATTTCGGATTTCGGCGATGCCTCCTCCGAAATCCGAAATCCCAAATCCGACATCCAGAAAAAGTAATCCCGGTAGGCGCTGTCTTTCGAGGAGCGGCTTTGTCGAAACCACTCATGCTCGTCGGAGCAATGATTGGCGACGATATCGAGAATGAGCTTCATGCCTCGCTCGTGAACGCCCAAAAGCAAGGCGTCGAAATCGTCCATCGTACCAAATTCAGGATGAATATTCCGGTAATCGCTGACGTCGTAACCGTTGTCAATATTGGGCGAAGGGAAAATCGGACTCAGCCAGAGGATGTCCACGTTCAGGCTTTTCAAGTAATCCAACGAGGCAATTATGCCCGGCAAATCGCCAATGCCATCGCCGTTGCTGTCCCTGAAACTGCGGGGATAGATTTGATAGATGACGCTTTGTTTCCACCAGGTTTTGAGCATTTTTGAAGGAGTCGAGCCCAAAGCTGACAGGTGGAAAACGGGCTTTTTGAGTGAAGCCTCCGTGTCGCCAAAC
>CAZHLB010000901.1:682-2987 GCA_964533005.1 uncultured Saprospiraceae bacterium | reverse complement strand
CATATTCGCTGCATGAAAATATGCGGGGTCTCAAAACCCCGCCGCTCGAAAGACTGGAAATATTTGAAAGGATATTGAGCTAAAATGGAGACTGCAAAACCAGCCAATATGGATGAATACATCGCCGGATTTCCGAGCGAAACACGAGCGGTTTTGCAGCAAATTCGCCAAACTATTATCAAAGCGGCTCCTGCCGAAGCGGTTGAAACCATCAGCTACGGCATCCCGACTTTTAAATGGAACGGCACGTACCTGGTCTATTTTGCAGGCTATAAAAACCACGTCAGCATACATCCGGCGCCGGTAGAAGCGGAAGAATTCAAAGCGGATTTTTCCCGCTATAAAACCGGAAAAGGCACGGTTCAATTTCCCCTAAATCAGCCAATACCATTTGATTTGATAACCCGAATTGTGAAACACCTCATCGTTGAAAATTTGAAAAGAGCTAAGAAAAGGTGAATTGTGATAGGTGATTGGTGATTGGGTTGCCCCATCGCCCATCACCTATCACCTTCACCAATCACCAGAATGGATTTACTCACGTTTAAAATAATCCTCGTCCTCGCCATATTCGGCATTACCATGCTGATTGCGATGTACAGCACCTTGCTGGAGCGCAAACTTTCAGCCGTGATGCAAGACCGCATAGGGCCCAACCGGGCGGGCCCCGGCGGCATCCTCCAACCCCTTGCGGACGGGATAAAAATGTTCACCAAAGAAGAACTCATCCCCTCCGGCAGCAACCGCTGGCTGTTCATTTTGGGCCCCGGCATCGCCATGTTTACAGCATTGGTGACGGGTGCGGTGATACCCTGGGGCGGCGATTTAACGGTTGGCGGCTCCATACTTCCGCTGCAAATTGCGGATATCAATATTGGCATATTATACTTGCTCGGCGTCCTGTCGGTGGGCGTATATGGCATCATGATTGGCGGCTGGGCGAGCAATAATAAATATTCGCTGCTCGGCGCACTTCGAGCAAGTTCGCAGATGATTAGCTACGAAATCGCCATGGGACTTGCCATCATTTCCATCGTAATGATGACCGGCACGTTGAGCTTGCGGGAAATCGTGCAGATGCAGGATGCAGGCGTCGCCAACGTGTTGCTGCAACCCGTTGCCTTCCTGATTTTCCTGATTTGCGCCTTCGCCGAGACCAACCGTGCGCCTTTCGACCTGCCGGAATGCGAGACGGAATTGGTCGGCGGCTACCACACGGAATATTCTTCGATGAAATTGGGCCTGTTCCTTTTTGCGGAATATATCAACATGTTTATTTCCTCGGCGGTGATGGTGAGCTTGTTTTGGGGCGGGTATAATTTCCCGTTCCAGCATGAATTGGGGCTTAGTCCGAATGCCCTCGCCATTGCGCAGACGGCGGTGTTTTTTCTGAAAATATTTGCCTTCATATTCTTTTTCATGTGGGTGCGCTGGACGCTGCCGAGGTTCAGATATGACCAATTGATGAACCTGGGTTGGAAGGTATTGCTGCCGCTGGCGTTGGTGAATATTTTCGTCACGGGGATAGTGATGTATTTAACCGGAAGTTTGAAATAGCCTTTTCGAGAGAGGTGCTTTTTGAGAAATTTTTGAAAAAAATTTTCTCAAAAAACACCTCTCTCCGCAAGAAAAATATGCTCACGAACAGAAGCAAAATAGTCGTAAAAAAAGAAATGACATGGGTGGAGCGCTTGTATTTGCCCGCCATCATAAATGGCTTGCTCATCACCTTTCGCCATATTTTCAAGAAAAAGCCGACCATTCAATATCCCGAAAAAGAGCGCCCCCGCTCCCCGATATATCGAGGAATGCACGTCCTGAAACGGGACGAAGCAGGCGCAGAACGCTGCACCGCCTGCGGTTTGTGCGCCGTCGCCTGCCCGGCGGAAGCCATCACGATGGAAGCTGCCGAGCGCAAGCCGGGCGAGGAAAAACTATACCGGGAAGAAAAATATGCGGCGACGTATGAAATCAATATGCTGCGCTGCATATTCTGCGGATTGTGCGAGGATGCCTGCCCGAAAGAGGCAATTTTCCTGACCGACCGCCTCATTCCGAGCCAATACCAACGGGGCATTTTAATTTACGGGAAAGACATTTTGGTGGAAACAATAGACAGCCCGGTGGACGTGTCGAAGCGGCAGACGCCGGAGGTTTTGGAATTTAAAAAAGACAAGTTTCATTACCACAATCAAACGCTATTGGATATGATGGTTTAGAAGGTTTCGGGGGGGTTTTGTGGGTTTTTTTTTAACACCGAAAACCCCCCCACCCTGCTTAACCAACAAAAAACGCAAATGCACAT
>CAZHLB010000901.1:0-672 GCA_964533005.1 uncultured Saprospiraceae bacterium | reverse complement strand
GTTGCGGCCGTTTATGGCGGTTTCGTTAAAACCTCCTAAACCTCCCGAAACCTTCTAAACCTCAAAAAAGCGAAATGCCAATTTCTGAAATTACCTTCTGGGTTCTATCCATTCTCTCAGTTGTCGGCGCAATCATGACGCTGGCGGCGAAAAATGCGGTGCATAGCGCACTGTATTTGATAATTACCTTCTTCGCCATAGCCGGGCATTATTTCCTGTTAAATGCGCATTTCCTCGCAGCCGTGCATATCATCGTATATGCCGGAGCAATCATGGTTTTGTTCCTCTACATGATTATGATGCTGAACCTGCGGGGCGACTCGGAGCCGGGAAAAAAAACGCCCGTGCTGCATTTCATCGGCGTCCTTTGCGGTGGCTTGCTTTTGCTGACGCTGGTGGGGGCGGTAAAAAGCTCGGAAATTCAAGCCACCGTTGCAACGGAAGACACCGGCATCGGGTTGGTGGAAAACCTCGGAAAAAACCTTTTTAATGAGTTTTTACTGCCTTTTGAAATCAGCGCCATATTGTTTTTATCGGCGATGGTCGGGGCGGTTTATTTGAGCAAAAAGAATTTGGGAGATTAATATAGCGTATGTGTTTTGAAATTCCGGCGCAGCCAATTCGCCCACACCCCCCACCCCTGCAGGGTTTGCTCCCCTTCAGGGGTGGGGG
>CAZHLB010000900.1:0-2988 GCA_964533005.1 uncultured Saprospiraceae bacterium | reverse complement strand
AAAAAAAAAAAACCCCAACCCGCCAGCCGGAATAATTGACCCGGCCACTTCAGCCGCCTATGATACCGGCACCTCAAGCCGCCGGTACAAAATTTATTCTTTGGTTTCATAAACTTCAATTTTCCCCTGCCGCCGCAACTCCCTTTCCCTCGTCATTTCAAAAACAACGGGCGTCACGAGCAGCACGTAAATGGTGGAAGTAATCGTCCCGCCGATGAGCGGCAGCGTGATAGGCAGCATCACATCGCTGCCGACGCCGGTCGCCCACAAAATCGGGATGAGTCCAAAAAGCGACACGGAAACCGTCATCAACTTGGGTCGCAGGCGTTTGGCAGCGCCCCAAATGACCCACTCCCGTAGGTCGGCAGGCGTGATGGTTTCCTTCGAATTGCCTTTTTCGGCGACGAGCCGCTGCATGGCTTCGTTGAGGTAAATCGTCATCAGCATCGCCGTTTCGATTGCCATGCCGAACAAGGCGATGAAGCCCACCGCCACTGCCACCGACAAATTCACCCCGTAGAAATACACCATGAACACGCCGCCGATGAGCGCAAAAGGCACGGTAATCATGGTGATAAGCGCCTCTTTTACAGAGTGATAGGTCACGTATAGCACGAAAAAAATGATGACCAAAACGATGGGCAGGATGAGCCGCAGGGTGCGGCTCGCCCGTATTTGGTTTTCCCACTGCCCGCTCCATTCGATGAAATAACCTTTCGGCAATTGCTGCACGGCGACGTCCAATTTCCGCATGGCATCCTGCACGGTGCTGCCGAGGTCACGCTCCCGCACGTTGAACAGCACCGTTCCTCGCAGCATGGCATTTTCCGAATTTATCATTGGTGGACCCTCGCTGATGCGCACATCCGCCACCGCTTCGAGGGGGATGGGCCCATAGCGTTCGGTTTGAACTTGCAGGCGACGCAAGGCTTCGAGGTTGTTTCTGAAATCCTGGGCGAAGCGGGCGTTAACGGTGAAGCGTTGCCGCCCTTCGATGGTGGTGGTCAAAATCATGCCGCCGAGGGCGCTTTCGACCAGCATGTTCACGTCGTCCACGCTCAAGCCGTAGCGGCCGATTTCGTCCCGTTTCACCACCACGTCGAGGTATTTGCCGCCAGTGATGGGTTCGACGTAGAGGTCTTTAATGCCTTCGATGCCTTCCAATTCCTTTTTCAAAAGCTGGGCGACGGAGTAAATCGTGTCCAAATTCTGCCCGTAAACCTTCAACCCCACGTCCGTCCGGACGCCGGTGGAAAGCATGTTGATGCGATTGATAATCGGTTGCGTCCAACCATTGACGACGCCGGGAATTTGCAGGCGGGCGTTCAGTTCGTTGATGATGTCGTTCTTGTCCATGCCTTCCCGCCATTCGCTTTTCGGTTTCAGCAAAATGATGGTTTCAATCATGCTGATGGGCGAGTTGTCGGTCGCCGTGCTTGCCCTGCCTGCCTTGCCGAGCACGTGGCTGACTTCGGGCACGGAGGCGATGATTTTGTCCTGCACCTGCAAAATGCGCTTGACCTCCGAGTTGGACACATCCGGCAGGGTGACGGGCATGAAAAGCAGCGAACCTTCGTCGAGCGGTGGCATGAATTCCGTGCCGAGGCGCAGCATCATCGGGATGCTGATTGCCAGCAAAATCACGTTGACAGCGAGGGTGGCTTTGCGCCAGCGCAAGCAAAGTTTGAGAACGGGCGTGTACAGTTTTTCCAGAGAACGGGTGATGGGGTTGGCGCTTTCCGGCTTCATCCGACCCTTTAAAATCAAGGCAATCAGCACCGGCGTCAGGGTGATGGCGAGGAAGGCGTCCACCAGCAGGATGAAAGTTTTCGTCCAGGCGAGCGGAGAAAAGAGCTTGCCTTCCATGCCCGTCAGCAGGAAAACCGGCAGGAAAGAGGCGATGGTGACGATGGTGGAAAAGAAGACGCCGGGACCCACCTGTTTCGAAGAGCGTTCGATGATGGCGAGGCGCTCGGCGGCGGTCAGGTTGACCTGCTTTTTTGATGCCCTTTTTGTGAATATTTTTTTGAATAAAGCCATGCCTTCACTGTTTTTCTGAATGTCTCGCAGTTTTTGTACCGGCGACTTTAGTCGCCGTGCCAGGGCTTCGGCGACTAAAGTCGCCGGTACAAAAAGGTTAAATGCCCAACTGCCGCTCCGCTTCCTCCTCTTTTGCATGCTCCATCTGCTCCCGCTCCAGTTGCGCCTCCGACAAATGCCGGTAAGCATTTTCCACCATCACAATCCCGTCGTCCACTACCACGCCAATGGCGAGGGCGATGCCTGTCAGCGACATGATATTGGAAGAAATGCCGAAGGCTTCCAGCAAAATGAAGCCCACCGCTACCGAAATCGGCAGTTGAATTAGAATCACGAGGGCGCTGCGCCAGTGGAAAAGAAAGAGGATGACGACGAGCGAGACCACCACCATTTCCTCGATGAGCGTATTTTTCACCGAGCCGATTGCAGCCTGGATGAGTTCGCTGCGGTCGTAGCTGACTTTGAATTTCACGCCGGGCGGCAAGCCTTTTTCCACCTCGACCATTTTTTTCTTCACCGCCTCGATGACGTCGTTGGCGTTTTCGCCGTAGCGCATGACCACGATGCCGCCGACCACTTCGCCCTTGCCGTCCATGTCAAAAATGCCGAGGCGCAAATCGCCGCCCATTTGCACGGTGGCGATGTCTTTGACTCGCACGGGAACGCTGCCATAATTGCCAACGGGGATGTTTTCAATGTCCTCCGTTTTTTTCAGGTAGCCCAATCCCCGCACGATGTAAGCCATGTCGCTCATCTCGAATTTGCGCCCGCCCACGTCGTTGTTGTTGCTGCGAATGGCTTCGAGCACGTTCATGAGCGGCACGTTGAAATAGTTGAGTTTGTACGGGTCAATGTTGACTTGATATTGTTTGCCGAAGCCGCCGAAGGAAGCCACCTCGCTGACGCCCGGCACGGTTTGCAGGGCGAATTTGACGTACCAATCCTGCA
>CAZHLB010000899.1:0-2988 GCA_964533005.1 uncultured Saprospiraceae bacterium | reverse complement strand
AAGTCATAATCAATCACTTCCTCCGTCACCGGGTGCTCGACCTGGATGCGGGTGTTCATTTCCATGAAATAGAAATTGCGGTACTTGTCCACCAGGAATTCGATGGTGCCGACGCCTTCGTAATAAATGGATTCGCCTGCGAGAATGGCTGCCTTGCCCATCTCCTCCCGAAGCTCTGGCGTCATGAAAGGCGAGGGGCTTTCTTCGACCAATTTTTGGTGGCGGCGCTGGATGCTGCATTCCCGTTCGGAGAGGTGGCAAACCGTGCCTTTTTGGTCGCCTGCGATTTGAAATTCGATGTGGCGAGGTTCTTCGAGGTATTTTTCGATGTAAATCCCGTCGTTGCCAAAGGCAGCTTTCGCCTCGTTGCGAGCCATATTCCAGTTCGTCTCGAAGGTGGCATCTTCCCAAACTACCCGCATTCCCTTGCCGCCACCGCCTGCCGTCGCTTTCAAAATAATCGGGTAGCCGATTTCTTTGGCAAGCCCCATGGCGTGTTTGATGTCGTGAACCAAACCGTCCGAGCCAGGAATGACGGGGACTCCGGCTTTTTTCATGGTCGTTTTCGCCGTGATTTTATCTCCCATTGCCCTGATTTGAAATGGCGTGGGCCCAATGAATTTGATGCCGTATTGACCGCAGATTTCAGCGAAATCGGCATTTTCGGCGAGGAAACCGTAGCCGGGATGGATGGCGTCTGCGTTGGTAATTTCCGCTGCAGCCATGAGGCGGGGAATGTTCAGGTAAGAATCTTTCGAGGGAGGGGGCCCAATGCAAACAGCCTCATCGGCAAAGCGCACGTGCAGGCTGTCTTCGTCTGCCGTGGAAAAAACGGCGACTGTTTTGATGCCCATTTCCCGGCAAGTGCGGATGATGCGCAGGGCAATTTCGCCCCGGTTAGCTATGAGTATTTTGTCGAACATCCTGTTCGTTGTGCGATTTGGCAGGGAAAAGAACTTTTGGAGAGAGCGGGGTTTGGAGAGAAATTTTGAAAAAATTTCTGTCCAAAACCCGCTCACTCCGAAG
This sequence comes from uncultured Saprospiraceae bacterium, assembly GCA_964533005.1. GTDB lineage: Bacteria > Bacteroidota > Bacteroidia > Chitinophagales > Saprospiraceae > UBA6168. The sequence continues at coordinate 1,962 of CAZHLB010000899.1, read as the reverse complement.
GTCTTTTTTGCAAAAGGTTAGTCTGGCTCTACGAGGAAAAGCGCCTGCTCATATTCCACGGGCTTGGAGTTTTCCACCAAAACCTTGACGATGGTGCCGCTGACCTCGGACTCGATTTCATTAAAAAGCTTCATCGCCTCGATGATGCAGACGACGTCGCCTTTTTTGACTTTTTGACCGATTTCGGCATAGACTGGTTTTTCCGGCGAAGGCGACCTGTAGAAAGTGCCGACCATCGGCGATTTGATTTCGAGGTACTTGCCGGGGACTTCTTTTTTGGCGGGCGCTTCGGCAGGTTTTTCCTTTTCGGCTTCACCGTGCGGAGCGGCGGCAGCGACCGGCGCAGGCGCAATCATCGGTGGCGAAACGACTGGCGCATGGACGACCGGCGCAGCCGAGGCGAATTGCGCACCTCTCGTTTCCTTGTACAAACCCGTGCGGATGGAAAGCTCGAACTCGCCGTCTTTCATCTTGAACTCCGCCAGATTGGATTTGCTGAGAAGCTTAATTAGCTCCTGAATTTCCTGGAAAGTCATAGTCAAAGGATTGTTCCAGGGATGAGGGGTGAGGGATGAGGGATGAAATTTTTCATCCCTCATCCCTCATCCCTCATCCCTTGCTTGAATTAGGCTCGTCCAAGGTAAGCGCCGGTGCGGGTGTCAATCTTGATTTTTTCACCGATGTTGATGAAAAGTGGCACTCTGACTTCGGCGCCGGTGGCGATGGTAGCTGGTTTGAGCGTGTTGGTGGCGGTATCGCCACGAATGCCGGGTTCCGTGTAGGTCACTTCCGTCGTGATGGAGGCTGGCAATTCCAGGGTGAGAGGGATGTCAGTCGCCGTATTGAAAAGCACTTCTACTTTCATGCCTTCCTGCAAAAATTCAGGATTCTCGATTAATTCTTCGGGCAGCGCCATCTGCTCGTAATCCTCCATGTTCATGAAATTGTAGCCCATATCGTCCTTGTACAGGTATTGGAAATGCCGCCTTTCCACCCTGATTTCGGTAACTGGGTGCCCGGAGGGAAAAGTGCGGTCAACGACTTTGCCTTTGGCGACGGATTTTAATTTGGTGCGAACAAAAGCGGGCCCCTTGCCTGGTTTCACGTGCTGAAATTCCACCACTGTCCAAATGTCGCTGTCAAGTTCCATGCACATTCCGTTTCTGATATCTGCCGTAGTTGCCATTGTTTACTGGATTTTTTTTGATGATTGACGAACTCGTCCCGATTGCTCGGTATTGAGTTTTGAAAAAAGAGGCGCAAAGATAGAAATGGTATCCACTTGGGTTTGATGACTGGTGAGTAGTGATTGGTGACTCGAATTCCCAGTCACCAATCACTACTCACCAGTCACTTTAATACGCCCATTTCAGCCAGGTAGCGCCCCAAGTATAGCCGCCACCGAAGGCGGTGAGGATAACGTTGTCGCCTTTTTTCAACTTATCTTCCCACTCCCAAAGGCAGAGCGGCAGCGTTGCGTCCGTCGTGTTTCCGTATTTATGAATGTTGACCATGACTTTTTCCATCGGGAAATCAGCCATGTTCGCCACGGACTCGATGATGCGCAGGTTTGCCTGATGCGGCACGACCCATGCGATGTCTGCGACTCCGAGATTGTGGCGGTTCATCATTTCTTTCACGACACCAGCCATTCCTTGCACGGCTGCCTTGAAAACGGGGCGTCCGTTTTGATAAATGAAATGGTCTTTGGCGTCCACCGTTGCGTGGGAAGCGGGATTCAGCGAGCCGCCTGCTTTTTGGTAAAGATGAGCAGCGCCCACGCCATCGGTGCGGCGGATATAGTCAATGATGCCGTTGTCGTCCTGGCTCGGTTCGAGTAAAACTGCGCCTGCGGCGTCGCCAAAAAGTATGCAGGTGGAGCGGTCGGTGTAGTCCGAGATGGACGACATTTTGTCTGAGCCAACGAGGATGACCTTTTTGTGAGCGCCTGCTTCGATGAAT
>CAZHLB010000898.1:0-2995 GCA_964533005.1 uncultured Saprospiraceae bacterium | reverse complement strand
CATCTGCCATTCCATCTAAAATCATGTAATCATTTAATCTTCAATCATTTAATCACCACCTGACTAATAACGAGCCAAGCGAATCTCTCACCTGGCAAACCTTGTCCTCGTTGGCAGATAGAAAAACGGTGCCGTCCTCCAAGGTGGATTTCACCAAGTGATAGTGGCAGAGGTGGCTGATTTGCTCGAAAACGGAAGATTCGGCTTGTTCGAAATGCGAGGCGACATCTTGCGGTGTCAGGCTGCCCTGGTCTCGCAGCAACTCGACAATTTCAAAGCGGAGTGGATGGACGTAAGCTTTTGCGAGAAGCGTAACTCGGTTGACCCGGTTGCTCTCCGGGAGCAGGGAGGAATTGTTGATGTTCATGTAGTGTGCTGAATTTGAATGAGTTTCAAAGGTAGCCGCCGGGCTTAATTAGGCAAGTTAGCGTACCTATATTTTCAAGAAAAATTCCAGCCGGGCAAAGTTCACCGGGTCACTGCCATATTTTAATTAGCACATCATAGTCCTTTCATTTTCAAAACCTTTCAAGAATGAAGCGTCCAACTTTCTTTTCCTTGCTCCTCTGCCTGCTTTTGGCTGCTCATTGCCAATTGCCAATCGCCAACTGCCAATCGCCCATCGCCGACCGAATCCTCAAAAATTACTGGGCTGCCCGGTGGATTGCCTGCCCGGGCACTTCGCAGGTGCAGTACGGCGTGTTTCATTTTCGCAAGAGTTTCGAGTTGCCGGGCAAGCCTGCCAGCTTCGTCGTCCACGTTTCTGCCGACAACCGCTACCGGCTTTTTATCAACGGAACGCCCGTCAGTTCGGGGCCCGCTCGCAGCGATTTGGCGCATTGGAATTTCGAGACGATTGACCTCGCACCTTATTTAAATAGTGGCAAAAACGTCCTCGCCGCCCTCGTCTGGAACGCCGCCGAGCACAAGCCTTTCGCCCAAATCAGCTACCAAACCGGCTTCATTTTGCAAGGCAACACCCCTGCGGAAGACTTCGTGAACACCAATAATTCCTGGAAAGTCTTGAAAAATGAAGCCTACCAGCCAGTGACCGTCAACCTCGGAACCTACCTCGTCACCGGCGCAGGCGACCAGGTGGACGGCAGCCGCTACCCGTGGGGCTGGGAGCAACCCGCTTTCGATGACGCTGCCTGGCAGGAAGCGCAGCAGCTCTGGTTCGGCGCAAAACCCAGGACGTTAGGCTCGGATGGTAATTGGATGCTTGTGCCGAGGGAAATTCCGCTGTTTCAAGAAGAAAAATTGGGGATGGCTGACATCAGCAGAGCAGGCGTGGGAGTGTTTGCTCCCGGTAAAGAACGTGCCCCGGTGATTGAAAAACTGCCGGTCATCCTGCCGCCATTTTCCAAGACCAAGATTCTTTTTGACCAGCAATTTTTGGTCAATGCCTACCCGGAATTGCTGGTTTCCGGCGGAAAAGGCAGCAGCGTCCGCCTGACTTACGCCGAGGCGCTTTTTGACAAAGACCGCAAAAAAGGCAACCGCAACGACGTGAAAGACAAGGAAATACAGGGCGTCCAGGACGTTTTTCTGCCGGACGGCGGCTACGGGCGACTCTTCCGACCGCTCTGGTTTCGCACCTGGCGCTACGTCCAGTTGGAAATCGAAACGAAGGACGAACCGCTCGTGCTGGAAGGTTTTTCCGGCAAAACCTACGGCTACCCTTTCGAGGAAAAAGCCAGTTTCAAAAGCAGCGACCCCTCGCACCAAAAAATTTGGGAAGTCGGCTGGCGCACCGCCCGCCTTTGCGCCGGTGAAAACTACTTCGACTGCCCGTACTACGAGCAATTGCAGTATGTCGGCGACACCCGCATCCAGGCGCTCATTTCGCTCTACGTCAGCGGCGACGACCGGCTGATGCGCAAAGCCTTGCTCGATTTCGACAACAGCCGCATCCCCGACGGGCTGACGCAAAGCAGGTATCCTTGCGACGATATGCAGGTGATTCCGACGTACTCAATGTTTTGGATTTCAATGATTTACGATTATTGGATGCACCGGGAGGACGAGGCTTTTTTGCGGCAATTCAAGCGGGGCGTGGAAGACGTCATTGCCTGGCATGAAGCACGAATGGCATCCAACGGCATGTTGGGCGGGGTCGAGTGGTGGAATTTTGTGGATTGGTCGTGGGCTTGGACGAGTGAGGAAGGACACGGCGGCGTTGCGCCCGGCACTAAAAAAGGTGGCTCGTCCATTTTGACTTTGCAATTTGCCTACACCTTGCAACAAGCTGGCTTGTTGATGAGTACGATTTTTCAGGAACCTGGGCTTGCTGAAAAATACCGCCTGAAAGCTCAATCCTTAGCAAAAGAAACCTACCGCCAATGCTGGGTCGCCGAAAAAGAAATGCTCGCCGACACCCCCGAAAAGAAGTCTTTCAGCCAACACGCCAACATCCTCGCCGTGCTGACCGACGCCGTGCCGAAGGACAAACAAGCTGCTTTGCTGCGCAAAATCATGGCGGACACCACCATTACGAAGACCACTTTTTACTTCCGTTTTTACTTGTTCGAGGCATTGAAAAAGACCGGCTTGGGCGACGAATACCTGCCGCAACTGCAAGACTGGCAAACCATGCTCGACATGGGTTTGACCACTTTTGCCGAAGAACCCGACCCGACCCGCAGCGATTGCCACGCCTGGAGCGCCAGCCCAATTTATCAATTTTTGTCCACCGTGCTCGGCGTCAATCCTGGTTCGCCAGGCTTTCGGACGGTGCGCATCGAGCCGTTTTTGGGCAGCTTGAAATTTGCGGAAGGGAAGATGCCGCATCCGAAAGGGGAGATTTCCGTGCGGTTGGAAAAAGCGGGAGATGGATTGAAAGCGGAGGTGATTTTACCGACAGGCGTGGATGGGGTTTTTATTTGGAAAGGAAAAACGCAACCGTTGGCAGCAGGAAGGCAGGAAATTGATTTCAAATAAAGGCTTGATAGAACACGGATTGGACGGATGCGACGGATTTTTACGGTTTGGGACG
>CAZHLB010000897.1:0-2997 GCA_964533005.1 uncultured Saprospiraceae bacterium | reverse complement strand
GGAAAATGGATGGCTTGAAACATTTCAAACAGGGGAAGTCGCCACTGGTCGCCGCTACCAAGGCATACTGTTCCGCCCGGTCAAAATCTTTTAAAGCTTTTTCCCATTTGCCGTTGTCTCTTTTTATTCATGAATGGGTCGTCACCCTCCCAATCGGCAATGTCAAAAATTGTTAAAACGGCAAAAACGCCTGCATCGCCAATCCCTTTCAACGGCATTTCTATTGAGCGTTCTCTCGCAGGCGATTGTCGAAACTCTATAATCGGCGCAAGTTCAAGTGTAGTTTGTCCCATGAAAAATCATTTGATTTTAGTCCGCCGAAAAGTAGAATTTTTCACGGGAACACTTTGCCGGAAATACAAACGTCGGCAGAGTTTTGAAACCCTGCCGACGTCGAAACTAACCTTTCCGTCCCGAGTACTCGGGACGGAAAGGTGCGCCCCATCAAGGCTTCCCCACCTTCCCCACCGAAATCAAATTCGCCAGCAACCGAAACGCTCCCGGCACCCCCGACGGCAATTCCCGGAAAAACGAAAGCCCGGTATAAATGAAATAGCCTTCGCCATGTTTCGCCACCAACAAACTGCCATCCCGTGCAGGCTCGCCGGGGTCGTTCATCGAAAGCAGCGGGGTGAACTCTGCGCCCCATTCGTTCGGAAAATACAAGCCCCGCTCCTGCACCCAGCCTTCGAAATCTTTCGCCGTGATTTTGTTGGGATAGTTCAGCAACTCATGCTCCGGCGCAAGAAAACGCACCTCGGCTTCCTCGACCGTCACCCGGTCACGGGAAATTTTCAGTTTGTACGGAGCGACTTGGTCGGCGGGCAGCACGAGGTCGTGGTTGGTGTTGTACTGCACGATGAGCGTGCCGCCTTGTTTGACGTAATCAAGCAGCGTTGGCTGGTGAAATTTCAGCCGCTCCAACGTGTTGTACGCACGGATGCCGAGCAGCACGGCGTCGTAGCGGCGCAGGTTTTCAGGGGTGATGTCTCGGTCTTCCAAAATGTCCACGGAGTAGCCGATTTGGGTCAGGCTTTCCGGCACTTTGTCGCCTGCGCCCATGATGTAGGCGATGCGGTCGCCTGCTTTTTTCAGTTCCAATTTGGCGATTTTAGCTTCCGAATTTAACAGCACGGTTTGCGTCGGAATATGCTCGTACTCAATGAGAATCAACGCTTTGGAGTATTTCTGACCGCCGACCGAAGCCACCGGCGAAACCTTCCCTTCGCTGTACACATCCGGCGGAAAAAGCTGGAAGCTGACGGTCTTTTCTTCGCCTTTCAATTTTATCTCAAAAGCCTGCTCCTGCGGCTCGATGCGCCAACCTTGCGGGTGCGCCAAAGTGAGCGTTCCGCTGACGTTTGGCGCAGCAGATTTCACGACGACGTTGATGGTTTTTGGCGCTCCGTTGGCAAACATATAGACGTCTTCCGCCAGGTTGACGAACACCGGCGGCGTCACCTCGAAGGGGCGATAGACTTCGCCTTTCACGTCGTGCTGAATCTTGTGAACAACCTCCCGCACGAGCGTAAACGGCTGGTTTTCAATCATAAAATGAAAGCCAACCTTGAACGACCTCGGCGTTTCCGGCAAGCCCCGCAATGTTTGGTCGGCGACGGTGAACATGCCCAATTCCCAGTTTTCATTCAGCCAATAGGCGTTCGTGGCAGGCATATCGGCGGGCAGGGTCAGCTTCTTTTTCCAAGTGGAATTTTTGTTGTTTGCCAGGGTCAATTCCAGCGCAGAGTCCAGACCCATCGGCTCATAGCTGACGGCTTTCAAAATGCAATTCACCGGCGAGCGGTTGATGGCTTCGAGGGTGAGTTGCACCTCCTGCCCCGGCGTGGCGGAGTAGTCGTTGGCGACCGCTTCGACGTACAAACCCATGCAGGCAGCGATGACCTTCTTAATTTCTTCCAATTTGGCGGTGCGCCAGTAGCCGTCGCTCAGTTTTTCAATCTGGGCAAGGGCTTTCATCAACTCCGGCACGCTGGCGGCGGGGTTGTCGTGGCGGAAATTTTGCTCTACTTTTTTCAAAATGTCGCCGATATAGACGCCGCCTTTCAACCTCGTCCAGGTGGTGTTGATGCCTGCAAAAATGTCGGCGGGGTCTGGCGAGCGGTCGCCTTTGAGCAGGTCGAGGTACTCCAATTGTTCGCCCCGGCTGCCGACCGAACCGAAGCCTTGCGACTTGTGAAACGTGCGGCTTTCGGCGGCGACCTCGTTGTTCGACTTGCCTTTCAGCGGATAAAAAACGCCCAGGTCAAGACTTACCATGTTCGTTTTATCCGCCTTGTCGAAGGCTTCCTGGCTGCCGTAAAACCACCATGACGTGTTGAAAAACAGGCGTTTAGGTTGCCACGTGCTCACGTATTTCAATTGACCCGGGTAGGCATTTTTATCGCCCGCCAAATCGAAAGCCTCGTAGCCAAGCATGGCGCTGCCCGTGTGGTGACCGTGCGTCGAGCCAGGGTTGTCTTTGCTGAATCTGTTGATAATCACGTCCGGCTGCCACTTCCTGATTGCCCAGACCACGTCGGAAAGCACCTCGTCTTTGTTCCAAATCCGCAGGGTCTCGTCGGGGTGTTTGGAATAGCCGAAGTCGTTTGCCCGGCTGAAAAATTGAAAACCGCCGTCGGTGCGCCGGGCAGCCATCAGTTCCTGGGTGCGAATCAAGCCGAGCAATTCCTCGATTTCAGTGCCGATGAGGTTTTGCCCGCCGTCGCCACGGGTCAGGGAAAGGTAGGCGGTGTTGATGTGCCGGTGGCTGGCTAAGTAGCTGATGAGGCGGGTGTTTTCGTCGTCCGGGTGCGCTGCGATGTAGAGCGCAGAGCCGAGGACGTTGAGTTTTTGAATGGCTTGGTAGATGTCGGAGGAGTTCCACCTTTCGGGTTTTTGGGCAAAAAGCGACGAGGTGAAAAGGACGGCGAGCAGGGAAAAACTGAGTCGAAATTTCATAGGTAGTCAGTTGCGGAGGCAGGTGGTTTTTGAGCGGTT
>CAZHLB010000896.1:673-3000 GCA_964533005.1 uncultured Saprospiraceae bacterium | reverse complement strand
TGCCATTTGGATTAGCGCCCATAGCATGACCATCGCCAATCAGAATGCTCGTAAATCCTGCATCAATCAACTGAACGCCCATGTGGTAAAACCACATTCTAGCTTCCAATTTGGAAAAATCGGGAGTGCAAGAAGGACAACCATCATTTGGTCCTGTGTATTCGCCTGTGCAACTTGCGGGAAATGGGTTGTTGGGGTTTTCCTTGCAAATATTCCGGTAATTGAAACGAACCGGCGATTGGAGTAAATACCTGTTGATGGCGTCGGGTCCTGCCGCCACAATTTCATTGTAGAAATGGTTGATGACACAAGGCGGAATTTCGACCCAGCAAACTTGCCATTCCATCGTCTCCCATATTCCGCCTTGAATGACGGGTCTTTTCAGTCCTGCGCAATCAAACGCGTAATTAATCGAAGCGACCATTTGTCCCCATAAAGATGGCAACTCACCACCCATCCAGGCAACTTTTTGCCCCCAATACTGCGAAGAGTAAGTAAGCATGGTTGGCTTCAGGGATACCAACAAATTCAACTGTTCACAGAACGAGCATAGGTCGAAATCCAAAAAAGGAGAATAGGGACCTTGGTCAATCAACCACCACAAGTTCTTTGCTTCGATTTGCCTTGCCGCATAAGATTCCATATCGTTGCCGCTCTCGCAGGTTATATCTATTGTGGTTGGGGCAGGGTCTACTCCGCCATTCGTGGAACAATTTGTATTTATTCCTTGTGGGCAAGGAGGCGACGGTGGGGAGAAATCATTAGGAAGGCATTTTGTAAATGGCGTGTAGGTAGGTGGCACATGATTACACACAGGCGGCGGTGGAGGCGGTGGCGGGCAAACCGGAAATGATACCTGGATGGTGGTAACGATAGGTGGCGTCTGCGAAAAAAGAACAAAATTAACCTCTGCAGATACTGTGTTTCCATTTTGCGGCATATCACATAAACTGAATTTTATGGTTGGGGTCAGGGTATTTTCATCGATAATCAAGCAGTCATACGTAGCTGTCCAATGAAAAATCCAATCACAATCGTCGGGATTCACGTTAGAGCCGTTTACCTTGACCGTAGCAGTCATTTCAACCAATTTACAGTTGTTGCAATTTCCAATGCAATTACAACTAACGCAATCGCCGAGCGTAAAAGCCAATCCAATAGTCGGCGTCCCGTTGCAGGGTTGGGCAACACTTTTGATGGAGAATAAAAGCAACAAGAAAGAAAGGAGTGATAGAGTTCTCCTTAGGCGCATTTCGACTGTCCGGTTGGTCGGTGCCATAATTCCGAGTTTTAAAGTGAACGGGTTTGGATTCGTCACGAAACTTGTGAGTCAAGTTTCCAGCACAATGTAAAAAAGAAGCTCAACAGAAAAAGCACCTCTCAAAAATTTAATGCAAGCCAACTTTCGGCTGTTTACGTTTGCCAAGAGAACTAACATTTTCAACCATAAAAAGACTCCACCAGATGGGGTGAGGATTGCGAGGCAAAACCTGATAGCACTTCAAGTGATAGCAGGTCTATAAGACTCCGAAAAAAAAGGGGCAGGCGCTCTCGCACCTGCCCCTTCCTCATTGGAAAGTTGTTGTTTCGTTTATGCGACGGCGATTTGACGAGGCGGCATCTTCTTAGCTTCTTCCCGTTTTGGAATCTGGATGCGCAACACGCCATCCGAGTATGAAGCCTTGATTTTGCTCTCGTCCACCACCGTCCTCGGCAAGTGGAAAGTCCGCATGAAGGACTGGTAGCTGAACTCCCGGCGAGTGTAATTCTCGCCATTCTTCGACTCGTCCTCGGTCTGTTTTTCCGAAGAGATTTTCAGCACTTCATTGTCCAGCTCGATTTTGAAATCGTCTTTTTTCATGCCCGGCGCTGCCACTTCGACGTGAAAATCGTCAGCAGTTTCCTTGATATTCACGGAAGGCAACGTGGTGTTGGACGGTGAAAAGTTGTTGAAAGACCAATCGGAAAGGTCTCTCGTGAAGAAGTCGTCGAACAGACGAGGGAACGATGGGAAAAGGGAAGAACCTGAATTCCTTTTTGCGAGTGTCATGGCTTTACCTCCTTTTTTTTGGTTAAACAATTACTTGTGAAACTTTGGAAAGTTAGTTCTGCAATGAACTTGCACCTGTTTGTTCAAGGGTTGTGCCAACGCAAAAAGCTGGCAGTTTTGACTGAAAAAATGACTTTTTTGGTGTCAGATTGACAGTTTTAGCTGAGGTTATGTGTCATTTTGGGAGTGCCAAAAAAAGGGACTCATGTGGCGTCTGCGTGAAACACCTGTATGCAAGTATTAAAGTACCTTTTTATATAAAGCCGAGCACCACACC
>CAZHLB010000896.1:0-663 GCA_964533005.1 uncultured Saprospiraceae bacterium | reverse complement strand
GCTTTGTCATTCTCGCAGAGAACCTCCACGTCTCACCGGAAACTTGAGACGTGGAGGTTCTCTGCGAGAATGACAAAGCGACTTGAAGACTTGCAGACAGCTGTTTCACGCGGATTCTACATGAGCCAAAAAAGAAAAAGGGGAGACGATGCACCCGCACCGCTCCCCTTTTCGATTGAGGACATTTAAGCTGTAAGGGGAGGATTCGAACCTCCACGAGGCGGTTAGCCTCAGCGCAAAGTTTAGTGGTCAACCCTGGTCGGCCTTACTCAAGGTATAGTCGGCTCTACGCTGCGTTTATCCCGTTGTTCCCCACCCCCGAGACAAGAGGGCATGGCTGCCTGTTTCATCACCTCACAATGTTTTTAAGTAAAAAGGCAAAAGAGAAAAGGCAAAAGTGAGGGCGACATGCAAAGCTGTTTGCCGGTCGCTTTTTACTTTGAAAACAATCTTTATTGCTTCCGCTTTTGATGAGGCAAATCTAAGGGCATCCTCGGTTTTGGTGCAAGCGTTTCAGAAAATTCCTGGAAAATTTCGATTTGAGCCAGCAATTCTAAAAAATCGTTGAAAATTTTTGAACGGTTGGTTAAGCAAATTCAGGCTTGGTTGAAAGAATGGCAATGCCATTTTTTGCAGGCAGTCGCTCGTCCCGGAGGGACGCAA
>CAZHLB010000895.1:0-3006 GCA_964533005.1 uncultured Saprospiraceae bacterium | reverse complement strand
CAAAGCTACACGAAAACGACTCGGCGGGACGGTCTAAGTGCTTACAAATCAACAAGATGACAACCGTTCAATTGCAAATCAGCGACGACATCATCCAAGCCTACGGTTTGGAAGCCATTCAACAACGGCTGATGGATTTCCTGGAATGGGAGCGGCTTCATTTGGCGGCGAAGGAAATCCAGTCGGCAGTTGAGGAAGCGGGTTTGGACAACGACCAACTTTGGAAACAAGCCCGGCAAACTGCCTGGGAAAATTTTATCAAAAGGCAAATTGAAATTGACACAGAAGTGGATAGTATTTGGAACCAGAGAGGCTATACCCCGGAGTCCTTTGAGTTGGAAACCAAGCATCTTCACTTGAGGAGAAAAAATACTTCTGCCGAATGACCCGGAGCCTCGCCATTCATCTTCCTTAAAATTTTCAAAATCAATAGGGGTCTCGCAAGGGTCGCCTCATCTTCAAAATCAAATAGTCCTGTTTCACGTGAACCAAGCTGACCAACATACCGAACTGATTGCCAAATACCTCGCCGGTGAAATCCAGCCCGGCGAGCGGCAATTTCTCTTCGATTGGGTGCAAGCCCAGCCGGAAAACCAGCAGTTTTTTGATGAAATGGTGCAGGTCTGGAGCCTGACTGCCGACGCCGGTGCGCCGGGTTTCGAGGTGAATTTGGAGCAGGCTTGGCAAAAAGTCGAGGCGGGCATTGCGGAGCAGCCGCTGGGCATCGGGCAGGTGAACGGAGGCGCAAAAATCGTCTCGCTGCCAGAGCGCCGGGTTGCCAATAACTACCGCCTGTTTTTCCGAATTGCCGCCGTTTTCGCCGTGCTGGCGTTGGGCATCTGGTGGTTTTCAAAACAAGCGCCTGCGCCACAACTCGTTGAAGTTCAAACCCAAACCAACCAAAAACAAGAAATCACCTTGCCCGACGGCAGCCGCGTCTGGCTCAACGAAAACACCAAAATCGCCTACAACCCAACGTTTGAGAAGCGCCGGGTCAGCCTCGAAGGCGAGGCATTTTTCGACGTGGAAAAAATGGCTGGAAAGCCTTTTGAAATCACGAGCGGCGAAGCGACAACCACCGTTTTGGGCACTTCTTTCAACGTCCGGGCATATCCGGCAGAGGATAAAATCGAAGTAACCGTCCGTGAGGGAAAGGTGAAATTGGCTGTAACCAAACAGCCGGAAAAAACCGTCTTGCTCGAAGAAGGCGAGTCGGGCTTTTTTGACAAAAAGGAAAAAGCGGTGGTGGAGGTGGATGAAAAAATTGCAAACGCCGACGCCTGGAAAACGCAGCGGCTGGATTTTAATGACGACTTGCTCAAAGACGTGTTCCTAACGCTGGAACGTTATTTCGACGTGAAAATCGAGGCGGCGAACCCGGCAATTTTGGAATGCCACTATTCTTCGCCTTTCGAGCAGCCCAAGCTGGAGACAATTTTGAATGTGATTTCAACGACCCTCAATTTGGAAGTGACACAAGAGGGCAGCGTTTACAAGTTTTCCGGTGAAGGCTGCCAGCCCGAAAATTGAAATTTCGACTCAAAGCTGACAGGTGGAAAAGTGGTTTTGAGCGAAAAAAAATGAAAATTTTTTTATACCAAAACCCCATTTACACCAGTAATCTTTTAGCCCAACATTTGCCAAATTGGTGAAACATCTGCTGACATCCTGCCTGCTTTTCCTCGCCGCAACCGCTTGGTCGCAGACCACCATCCTTTCAAAAAAAGTCACCCTCCGCTTCGAAAACGTCCGCCTGAAAGACGCTCTCGACGACATCTCCGGGCGTTACCAAGTCCAATTTTCGTACAGCAGCGACATCATTCCGTTGCGCCAGCGAGTGAGTGCCAACGTTGAAAACGTGCCGCTTTCGACTGGCTTGGACGTGCTTTTGGCTAAAACCAAAGTGACCTACGCCGCCGTCGGCAGCCACGTCGTGCTGAAAATTGACGAAAACAAAAGCCTTGGCAACCTCGAAAGCGGCAAGCAAGGGCGCAGGAAAAAACCAAATCCGACGCCGGAAGAACAGGTGGTTTTGGTCAGTGCCGAAACCCCGCCGCCTGCTCCTGAACCAAAACCAGATACTGCCACCGCCCTCGAAGCCCCTGAAATTCAGGTAAATAGAGCCGACGGGAAAATGCACCCCTTCGACGAGACCCTGCTCAATTTTGAAAAATGGCGTACCCAGGTGGACTGGCAAACCCGCAAACCCGGCGGCGAAAAACGCATCGCCCAAGTCTCGGTTTTGCCCTTCGTCGGCACCAACCTGAACAACAGTCACGAGGTCACCAACAACGTCTCGATGAACCTGCTCTGGGGTGTCAACGGTGGCGTGGACGGCATGGAAGTGGGCGGTTTTGTCAACATGGTCAAGAAAGACGTGAAAGGTTTGCAGGTCGGCGGGCTTGGAAACACGGTCGCACGGAACGTGACGGGAACGCAGATTGGTGGCTTGTTCAATTATACTGGCGGTACTACACGGGGCTTCCAGGCAGCGGGTTTGCTCAATTTTTCAAGGCAAGCGGAGGCGGCGCAGGCGGCAGGCATGGTCAACTGGGTGCAAGGCGACGTGGCTGGTTTTCAAGCGTCCGGCTTGATGAATCTGGCCGGCGGAAATGCAAGAGCGGTACAGGCGGCAGGCGTTTTCAACTTCAACAAGGGCAACGCCAAAGTGCAAATCGGCGGCGTGTTCAACGTGGCGAAAGACGTGGAAATCGGGCAGGCGGCAGGCTTCATCAACATAGCGAAAGGCGAGGTGAAAGGTTTTCAAATCGGCATCCTCAACATCTCAGACACCGTCAGCGGCGTGCCGATTGGCTTGATAAACATCGTGAAACGAGGCTACAACAAGTTTGAAATCTACGGCTCAGAAATTTTGCACGGAAATCTTCAATTGAAACTAGGGGCAAATGCTTTTTACAACATCTTTCACGTAGGAGCCAGGTATCCGCAAGGCGGCGGAAAATATGCCTGGGGCTTGGGCTACGGCATCGGAACAGTCTCGATGGT
>CAZHLB010000894.1:0-3011 GCA_964533005.1 uncultured Saprospiraceae bacterium | reverse complement strand
AGAGGTTCTCTTCGAGAATGACAAAGCGACTTGCAGACTTGCAGACGTGACTGGGTCGCAGAGGTTCTCTGCGGGAATGACAAAAAAGGGGAGAATTTGGCTCAAACTCGTTTCCACATGAAAAGAATTTTAACGACTGTAACCGCTCTTTTCCTCGCCGTTTTTGCCTTTGCCCAAGGCGGTTTTTGGCAAGACGCCAACCAGCAATTATCAATCAACAATCAACAATTACCCACGAGCTATCGCTCCCTCTCTCTCGACCTGAACACCCTGGTCGAATACCTGCGCCAAGCGCCAATGGAATTCACCGAAACTGCTCGCAACCAGCCGCTTGTGCTGGATTTGCCGATGCCCGAAGGCGGCGTGGAGCGTTTTGCGGTAGCTGAATCGCCCATCATGGAACCGGGCTTGGCGGCCGCTTTTCCGATGATAAAAACCTTCGCCGCACGTAGCTTAGAAGACCCATTCGTGACGGCTCGCCTCGGTTATTCGCCGCAGGGTTTTCATGCCATCGTGCGTGGCTCGAAGGACGGTACCTGGCTCATCCAGCCGGAACCGGCGGGCAGTTTTTACACGAGCTATTTTGAAAAAAACGCTCCCAATCACGAACCAACTCACTGCGGCTTAGACCATGCGGAAATGGAAGCCCAGCTTTTGGATGATTCGCATCTCGCCCAATCACTAATCACCAATCACCAATCACCACGTACTGCCAACACCGTTCTCGACCTGCACACCTACCGCCTCGCCCTTGCCACCACTGCCGAATATTCAGTCAATCACGGCGGCACGGTCAGTTCCGTGCTGACAGCCGTGGCGACCGTCATCAACCAGGCGAACAGCTTTTACGAGCGGGAAGCTGCCATCCGCTTGATTTTAATTGACAGCACCACCAACACTTTTTTCTTCCCGCCGAACAACGGTGACCCGTACACCAATGGCAACGCAGGCGTGATGATAAACGAAAACCCCGACGTCATCAATGGCGCTTACGGAAATAGCGGGTACGACATCGGGCACGTTTTCGGCATCACCAATTCCGGCGGCGTGATTGGCATTGCGCAGCTCGGCAGTGTTTGCTCCGCCAACAAGGCAAGGGGCGCCAGCAACCAATTTGGGGGCGAACTGTATGAAACTTTCATTCACGAAGCGGGGCACCAGTTCAACGCTACCCACACTTTCAACCTTTGCGACGGCGACAACGAAAACGGACCCACTGGTTACGAGCCAGGCGGCGGCAGCACCATCATGGCTTATGCCGGGGCTTGCACCACCAACTCTGTGCAAGCCGAAGCCGACGATTATTTCCACGTCAATTCCCTCGAAAGGGTCTATAATTTCAGCCGTGACCCCAATTCCGGCGGCATTTGCAACCAGGTCGTGGCGGTGGGAAACAACACGCCGGTGGCGAGCATCCCGATTGCAGGTGGTTTTTACATCCCTGTTCGCACACCTTTTGAACTGACCGGCGAGGCAACCGACGCTGACGGCGACGACCTGGAATACAACTGGGAACAATACGACATCGGTCCCGCCAGCCAGCTCGGAATGCCGCAAGGTTCGGCGCCACTGTTCCGCTCTTTCCCGCCGAGCAGCTCGACGACGAGGGTTTTTCCGAAAATCCAGACCATCGTTTTCAACCAAAACGACGATACCGAACTGCTGCCCACCATCACCCGCCCGATGACTTTTCGTTTCACCGCCCGCGACAATCACCCCGAAGCTGGCGGCTGGGGCTTCGCTGAAATTGCTTTCAACGCCACCGCTGCTGCGGGTCCGTTTCGGGTGACACAGCCAAATAATTCAGGCTTGAGTTGGGAGGTTGGAAAATACATGGAAGTCACCTGGGACGTAGCAAACTCCGATGTCGCCCCCGTCAATTGCCAATCGGTGAACATCCGCCTGAGCACCGACGGCGGTTTTACTTACCCCATCACTTTGCTGGCGGGCACGCCCAACGACGGCAGCGCCTTCGTGTGCATGCCCGATGCGGTGACGACGACGGCGAGGGTTCGGGTCGAGGCGGCGGACAATATTTTCTTCGACATTTCCAATTTCAACTTTGGCATCGTGCCGCCTTCGCAGCCGGGTTTTGCGTTCAAAATTTCACCGGAGCAGGGGCAGGTTTGTTTGCCTGCGCAGTTCACGGTGAGCTTGGAAACCACGCCGCTGCTGGGTTTTGGTGAGCCGGTCAATTTCTCGATTGTGTCGGGCTTGCCCACCAACGCAACCTCGCTGTTCAGCGTCAACCCGGTGAACCCAGGTCAGCCTTCGGTGCTCATCATTGACTTGACCAACGTGACCGAAAGCGGCACTTTCGACATCGTTGTTCGTGCGCAAACAGATACCACGCCCATCGTCGCCGACCGGGTGCTGACGCTGACTTTGGTCAGCAATGATTTCAGCGCCTTGCAATTGCTCACGCCAACCAATGGCTCTCCTGCCGAAACCACTTTGCCCAGTTTCACCTGGACGGACTTGCCCAATGCGCTGACCTACGACATCGAAATCGCAACCAGCCCCACTTTCGGCGCCAGCATTTTCGAAGCGGCAAGCGGGCTGACCAGCGCCAGCTACACCCCGGCGGCGACTTTGGCTGAAAATGAAGCCTATTTCTGGCGCATCCGCCCGTCGAACGAGTGCGGCAGCGGCGACTGGACGGATGCAGCAGCTTTCCACACGGCGGCGCTCAGTTGCGCAGAATTTCAAAGTACGGGCAATCCCATCCAAATTTCCGGTTCGGGTTTACCTGTCATCACTTCGACCATCGCCGTTGCGCAAAGCGGAATCATCAGCGACGTCAACGTGCTGACCGTCAAGGGGCAGCACGACACCTACGGCGATTTGGCATTCCGGCTGAAAAGCCCTGCCGGCAATACGGTCACCCTGGACTCGGCGGCGCTTTGCTTCTCTGTCGCAGCTTTCAACCTGGGCTTCGACGACCAGTCGCCCCTCGTCCCGCCTTGCCCGCCGAACACTGGGAGCAATTATCCACCGGACGGCGACCTGTC
>CAZHLB010000893.1:0-3015 GCA_964533005.1 uncultured Saprospiraceae bacterium | reverse complement strand
TTTTATTAATTTTTTTTTGTTGAATGTTATTTTGATGATGTATTTCACTTTTTTTTGCACCTGCATTTTCCGGGGGATGCGGTACAAAACTTCGCCGTTGTACATGTCTGGTTTTCCGCCATTTGCAGCGGTGGAAGCAGCAGCGGTGCGCAAGTCGCTTTCCTGCAAATTGTCAATGAATTCGAGCAAGGCTTTGCGCAGCTTGTTGAATTCCAGGTCGGCATCTTCGTTGGAAACGACGCCCTGCAAAAGCTCCTGGTGAACCTTGCGGTAGCGGCTGTCCAGCAAAATGAGGTTGTTGAACTTGTCCGTGCCTTCGGGCAGGTAAGTTTTGAGCGCCGAGATGGTGAGGTCAATGCCTTGCGGCAAAGTTTCTTTCAGTTCCTTTCGGATGTCGGTCAGCGTCTTCATGGCAGGGAAAAGGGAGTGTTTGTTGGATGATTGTGCAATTTTCATGTGCTTGCGAGTTTGTGTTTCCGAGGATTCATCTTTGAAAATGAATGCACAAAAACCACTGCTCACAAGCCCGCTAAATGTAGGCTGTTTGCCCGGACGGGCAAAGAAGTTTAGCAGGTTTAGAAAGTTTAGGAGGTTTAAACTAAACCACCTAAACTTTCTAAACCTGCTAAACCAATCAAGATTCCAGGCGAAAGACAGCATAAATCAGCTCATCCAGCACCTCACCGTTTTTGAAAATGGAGTTTTTCAGCCTTGCCTCAAACTGAAAGCCCGCCTTTTCCAGCACCCGTGCCGACGCAGGGTTGTTGCTGAACGGTCTGGCGTAAATGCGGATGACGTCGAAATGCTCGAAGCCGTAGGCAAGCATTTTTTTTACCGCTTCCGTCACGATGCCTTTTCCCCAGAATGGTTCTGCCAGCCAGTAACCGAGTTCGGCGGTTTTGCAATGAACGTCGGCTTGCGGGTGAATGCCGATGCCGCCTGCCGCTTCCCCGCCGACTTCGATGGCGAGGATGTTTGGGGGCGTGTTTTGATTGGCAAGTTCGATGAAAGCCCTGCCGTTTTCCTCGGAGTACGGGTGCGGGAAGCGGTTCATCAGGAAGCGGGAGACGTTGAAATTATTGGCGTACCTGACCAAACTTGACAGGTCGCCGAGCGACCAGGGACGGAGTTTGAATTTTTCCATGATGTTTTTTTTCGGTTTAGAAAGTTTAGATGGTTTAGGAGGTTTAGCGCTAAACCTCCTAAACCATCTAAACTTTCTAAACAGGTAGAAAATCAGCCACTACCGTTACTTTTGCCGCCCACAAAATCGCCATTTCATCAAAAGCAATATCACCAAATTATGTCCAACGCCATTTTTCAAGTGCCCGCAACCTACAACGAGCGGGTGCTGAATTACGAACCGGGTTCGCCGGAAAGAGCTTCCGTAAAAGCTGCCATCGCAGCCGCCAAAGCTTCCCAAATCGAAGTGCCAATGACCATCGGCGGCAAAAAAATCATGACCGAAAAGAAGGTTGCCATTCGCCCGCCGCATGAGTTGAGCCACACCTTGGGCTGGCATGGAAAAGCAACTTCCGAGCATGTCCGCCAAGCAATTGACGCTGCGCTGAAAGCCCGCCGGGATTGGGAAAACATGCCCTGGCAAGACCGGGCTGCCATTTTTCTGAAAGCCGCCGACCTGCTGGCGGGTCCCTATCGGGCAAAAATGAATGCCGCCACGATGCTGGGACAAAGCAAAAACGTGTTCCAGGCAGAGATTGACTGCGTGGCGGAACTCTGCGATTTCTGGCGCTTCAACGTCAAGTTCATGACGGAAATCTACTCGCAGCAGCCCATCAGCCCCGCCACTATTTGGAATCGCATGGAATACCGGGGGTTGGAAGGCTTCGTTTTTGCGCTCACGCCTTTCAATTTCACCTCCATCGCTGGCAACCTGCCCGGCTCGCCTGCGCTCATGGGCAACGTGGTCGTGTGGAAACCGGCGGAAACGCAGATTTATTCCGCCGCCGTCATCATGGAAATTTTCGAGGAGGCAGGTTTGCCGCCGGGCGTGATTAACCTGCTTTTTGTGGATGGGCCCACGGCTGGCGAGGCTATTTTTTCGCACCCGGATTTCGCCGGTTTGCACTTCACCGGCAGCACCGGCGTCTTTCAAAATCTTTGGAAAACCATTGGCAACAACATCGCCACTTACCGAGGCTATCCTCGCATCGTCGGCGAAACTGGCGGCAAGGATTTCGTCATTGCCCACCCCAGCGCCGACGCAAAGCAGGTGGCGGTGGCTTTGTCGAGAGGTGCATTCGAGTTTCAGGGTCAAAAATGTTCCGCAGCTTCGAGGGCTTACATTCCGAAAAACATTTGGAAAGAGGTGCGGGAACACCTGGTCGCCGACCTCGCCGACATGAAAATGGGCTCGCCGGAGGACTTCACCAACTTCGTCAATGCCGTGATTGACGAAAAGGCTTTCGACAAAATCAGCAGCTACATTGCCGCCGCTGAAAAAGACGACTCGGTGGAAATCATCGCAGGCGGCAAGTACCACAAGTCGGAAGGTTATTTCATCGAGCCGACCGTCCTCGTTGTCAGCAATCCGAACTACCGGACGATGTGCGAAGAAATCTTCGGGCCCGTACTTACTATATATGTGTACGACGAAAACGAATGGCTGGAAACGCTGGACTTGTTAGACAAAACTTCGCCCTACGCTTTGACCGGGGCAGTGTTTGCGCAAGACCGTTCCGCCATTCGCCAAGCGGATGAAAAGCTGCGCCACGCCGCCGGTAATTTTTACATCAATGACAAACCAACCGGCGCCGTCGTCGCCCAGCAACCCTTCGGCGGGGCGAGGGCTTCCGGCACCAACGACAAAGCTGGCTCCGTTTGGAACCTCCTGCGCTGGACTTCGCCGAGGGCAATCAAGGAGAATTTCGTGTCGCCGGTTGATTATCGTTATCCATTTTTGAATGAAGCATAAAAAAATTAGGCTTTGACACTTTTGAGACGCGAGGAGGATGGGAACGCGGATGACACGGATTGGGCGGATTTACACGGATT
>CAZHLB010000892.1:0-3015 GCA_964533005.1 uncultured Saprospiraceae bacterium | reverse complement strand
TTCTTTCGCCCGGCTTTCGGAGCGGGCGGTCGAGAGGTTCATAAAATTGATGCAAGCCAGCAGCAACACGAAAGCGCCGATGATGCCAAACAACTGCACGTACTGAATGCGCCCGCCGACGTTGACACCCTCCTCGAACTTGGAGCGCAAGTGCCAATCCCGCATCGGATGCAGGAACATTTGCGGGTTTATCTGCTCCGCATTCTGGCGCTTGTTCTTTTCGACATCCTTGATTTTTGCGGAAGTGGCGGCGAGGTCGGCTTGCTCATTCAATTGGACGAAGACCTGGAAAAAATGGTTGTCCCATTCCCAAAGCTTCTTCGCTTCGCTCACCCATTCCATCGCTTCGAAGTTTGCCCAGGGCAGGAAGAATTTTTGCTGAAAACTGCTGCCGGGCGGCAAGTCTTTATAGACGCCCGTCACCTGCACGTCCGCCCGCTGGTCGGCTCGCAGGGTTTTGCCCATTGGGTTTTCGTCGCCGAAGAGTGCCGTGGCAGCGGATTGCGACAGCAACACGGAATTTGGCTCCCGCAGCACGTCGTCGTAGTTGCCTTGCACCAATTCCAGCGAAAACATCCGGGGGAAATCAGGGTCAACGTAAGTGGCTACGTCGAGCAGCTTGGTTTCGCCGTTTGCCAGCAGGTGGTCGGCATTCCAGAACGTGCGAGCCACGTATTTGAAATCCGAACCGAAGTTCGTTCTCAACGCCTCCGCCGTCGGAAACGCCATCGCTTGACCGGAGCCGATGTGCCCGTTGAAACTTTGGTGGATATAGACTTGCGCCAGCCGCTCGTAGTTCTTGTGGTATTTGTTGAACGACAGCTCGTCGTGCATCCAAAGCCCAATCAGCATCGCCACCGCCATGCCGGTTGCCAGCCCGGCGATGTTGATGAAGCTGGTGGACTTGTTTTTGCGGAGATTTCTCCAGGCGATTTTCAGATAATTTTGAAGCATGGCTTTGGCTGTTGAATTGCTTGATTGTTAAATGCTTATTCGCTTTTGGACGGCTGCAAGGGGCGCTCCTACATTATTCGCTTCGCAACGCCTCCGCCGGGTTCGCCAACCCCGCCCGCAACGTCTGCGAACCCACCGCCAAGCCTGCCATCGCCAGCACCACCCCCAAGCCTGGCAAAAATGACCAAACCGACCAGGGCGCTCGCTGCGCAAACTCTTGCAACGCCAGGTCGCCTACGAAATAACTCAGCGGCACGGCAATCAAAATTGCAATCCCCAGCACCACAAAATACCCCTTCGACAGCAGCACCACCACGTCCCGCACGCCTGCGCCCATCACCTTGCGGATGCTGACTTCCTTCGCCCTCGATTCCACCGTGTAAATCGCCATGCCGAGCAAGCCAAGGCAGGCGATGAGCATGCCCAAGCCGCCGAGGAAGCCGACCGTCCAGCTTATTTCCAGCCAATCGGAATAATTCTGCCGCACGGCGGCATCGAAAAATTGGCTGGAAAACTCACGCTCTTTCTCCATTTCATTCCAGGTGCGTTCCAGTGCCGCCAGTGTGCCGGGGATGTTTTGGCTGCTCACCTCCACGTTCATTATCCATAAATGTTGGGGATTGTAGCGCAGCAGGAGCGGTTCGATGCCGTAGGTCGCCGGTTTGAAAAGGAAATCTTTCATCACGCCTCGCACCACGACGCTGGTACTGTCGCCGAGGGTGAGGGTTTTTCCGACGGCTTCGGCGGGCTTGCCCAATTTGAAAGCCTCGCAAAAACGCTCGTTCACCAGGGCGAACAGTTCCCGTTGTTGCGTCGGATTTTCGGGGAAATTTTCGCCCGCCGCTAGTTCGATGCCGAAATGGTCGAGGTAGTTGTGGTCAATGAAATAGTCCCGGACGCCTGTTTTTTCCGTGACCGAGTCGCTTCGCACGTCCACATTGGCGTCTTGCCAGGTGCCCATCGTGTGAGAAATGCCGCTCACTTTTTCAACCCCGGCTTGCTTGGAAAATGCCGCCGCCAGCTTTTCGTAGGGGGCGCCGTACAGTTCCACGAGCAGGGTTTGCGGCTGGTCGAAGCCGAAATTCATGCGCATCCCGTAGTTCGTTTGCCGCCAGACAATGCTCATCATAAACAGGAAAACAAGCGTCACCGTGAATTGAAAACCAATCAAAACCTTCCGCAAACCGACCCGCTGGATGAGCTTCACGTTTTGCAATTTTTGCAAAACCTGCAACGGCGAAGTCTTCGACAAAGTCGCCGCCGGCAACGCTCCCGCCACGAAGCCAACCGCCACTGCGAACAGCAAAAACAAGCCGTAAATCTTCCAGTCTGCCGCCTGCATTTTTTCTGCCGCATCTAAGAAATTCAAGGGTTTTGTGAGTAGCAGGATATTGTAAGCCACCAGCAATGCCAGCACCGAAACGACCACCGCTTCGCCTATAAATTGCCAAAAAACCTGGCTACGCCTTGCGCCCAGCACCTTGCGAACGCCCACTTCCTTCGTGCGCACCAGCGAGCGGGCGATGGTCAGATTGGTGTAGTTGAAACAGGCGCAAAGCATGATTATCAGCCCCAGCCCCGACATGAACCAAAGCACCATCGAAGGCACGCCATTGCCCATGCCTTGCGAGAGCATCCGCCCCGGCGTGATGTCGCCGAGTGCCTGCAAAGTGTAGCGGTAGCCTTTGTCACGGCTTTCTAAATCCAGCCCGGCTAACTTGTTTTTGGCGATGTCGGCGAGGGAGGTTTCGGCGTCTTTCGCTTTTGCGCCGGGTTTCAGGCGGACGAAATTGTAGGTGGAATAATAGTCCCGCCACTCGCTGGTCACCTGGGCGACTTCGACGCTGTCGGACACCATTTTTTCCAGCGCAAACTGCGTCGCCAGCGAGCCGAGTGCGTCGAATTGCAAGTGCGTTTTGCCCGGCGCTTTTGCGAGGATGCCGGTGATTTTGAATTCCCTGCCGTAGCCCGGCAACTCGATGGTCTTGCCTAACAGCGCCTCGAAATGGTCTTTTTGATTGAAAAGCCGCAGCGCCCAATCTTCCGTCAGCACGAGCGAGT
>CAZHLB010000891.1:0-3015 GCA_964533005.1 uncultured Saprospiraceae bacterium | reverse complement strand
CAATTAATTCCAAAGCGGCAAAATATCCGCCGGGGCCCGCACCGACGATAATTATTTCCGGCTTACCGCTCACGTCTTTCAGGTTTTCCAAAAGAGCAGGTTCGCCCGTGCTTTTTTCGCCGGAAAAAACTTCGATTCTTAACTGAAAAAGCGGCTGACTGCCCCTTGCGTCAATGGAGCGTTTGAGGATGAGCAGGTCGTCTATTTCATTGATTTTCAAGCGACAAGCTCCTGCGGCATGGCGGCGGATGGCAGTTTCATCGGCAGCTTCTTTTGGCAATAATTTGATTTCGACGGTTTGACGCATGGGCGGCAAATGTAGGCATGGAATAAAAAAACGGGAGGCTGCCTGCAGTCGCCTCCCGTTTTTCTTGGGAAAATTTAGGAGGTAACTTCAATTTACCTCCTAAATTAAGGCTCAATTCATCCGCACCAACGTCGTCGAGTCCGTCACGCTGAATTTTTCAGGCACAAAAACTTTGAGTTTTACCCTTTCCGTGCAGCCATCCGGATGCGTCTTGGTGCGAACAGGCTCTCTTTTTTTGTCGAAAGAAACCAATTTGATATTGCCGCCGATGGTATCAGCTTCAATATTGTAGCGGTTGTTTTTTTCAACCAGGTGGTTCAAAATGGCAGGCGTTGCGCCGTAGAGTTGGATTTGCGTTTCAGTCATGAGGTTGTCCGAAGCCCAGGGCACAAGCGTGTAAGACCCAAAAAGGTCGAGCGAAATGGTCTTTGCCTCGCCGAGGTCGAAAGTTTGGTGAATGGTTTTTTCCAATTGCGCCGAGGCGATGCCGACTGAAAAAAAGGCAAGAATGCAGGTGAAAATGAGTCTCATCGAGATGCTGTTTTAGAAGGGCAAAGATTTCCGAAATCTTGAAGATTTCGGAAATCTGATTCCCGCTGAAATGAAAAAGGGGCAAGCCGTTTCCAACAACGACCTGCCCCTTTGTTTGTTTGCGTGTGATTTTTTCAAAACGAGGAAAGTGATTTGGTGCTTGAAGATGCGCTGTCGCCCAATTTGAGAGAGACGTTTGCCGGCGCAAAAACCTGGAAACTCACGGTTTCCAGCAAATCCTCGCCATTCCTCATTCTCACGTGTTTTGCCAGACCGGGGACGTAGATTTTCAGTTCACCGTCCTTTTCTTCCGATTCCACATTGTACCTGCCCGCTTGCACGAGCGATTTCAACATGATTTCACTGCCATTTTGCAGGGTAATCGTCATCTGGATGCGCACCTGGTCTTGATTCCACTCCTTCACTTCCACCGCTCCGTCGAGGTCGAGTAGGATGGATTGGGCAGTTTTGAGACTGAAAGCTTTGACCAGGGTTCGTTCGGCTTGTTGTCCATTCGAGGTCGTTGCGGTAAGTAGTAGAGAAATTAACAGGCTCAACAATTGGATTTTCATAAGACCTCCTTTTTTAAAAATTCATGTTCAAGTTAGGGGCGTGATAGTTCAATGTCAAGCCTGAGACCTTTGTTCGTTGTATTCGTTTAGGGCTTTTTTTAAGAAAGTCAGTTTTTTCAGCAAATTTTCAAGCTGGTCGAGCGGCAACATATTCGCCCCGTCAGACAATGCTTGAGCTGGATTTGGGTGGGTTTCGATGAAAAGCCCATCCACCCCGGCGGCGATGCCTGCGCTTGCCAAAGTTTCAATCAAAGTCGGTCGCCCGCCGGTCACGCCGCTCGATTGATTGGGCTGCTGGAGTGAGTGGGTGCAATCCAAAACTACCGGCACTTGAAATGATTGCATGGTCGGAATGCCCCGAAAATCAACGACCAAATCCTGGTAACCGAAAGTCGTCCCACGCTCGGTGAGCATCACTTTTGGGTTGCCGGATTGGGTCACTTTTTCCACTGCAAAGCGCATGGATTCCGGGCTGACGAACTGCCCCTTTTTAATGTTGACGACTTTGCCGGTTCTCGCTGCCGCTTCGAGGAGGCTGGTCTGGCGACAGAGAAAAGCAGGGATTTGCAAAACATCCACGAAGGCTGCGGCAACGTCGGCTTCCTCGTCGGTGTGAATGTCGGTGGTCGTTGGCAAGTTGAATTTTTGGCGCACTTCGTGCAAAATTTCCAATGCTTTTAGGTCGCCGATGCCGGTGAAACTATCGAGCCGAGAGCGGTTGGCTTTGCGGTAGGAGGCTTTGAAAATGAAGGGAATTTGAAGCCTTCGGCAAATCTGGCTGACCTTTTCCGCCACCTCGAAAGCCAAGTCTTTGCCTTCGACGGCGCAGGGCCCAGCGATGAGGAAAAATTGATGGGAGGTAGGGAAAGAGAGGTTTGGAAGTGTTTGGAAGATATTCATGTTGAGAAATTTGAGGGAAGGTGTCCCAGAAAAGCCATTTGAAAAAATGACTTCATTTTGGCAAAGGTGGGGCGTTCATCTCCGGAATTTCCGTCTTCGTCTGCGAGGGCGGCAACCCAAAGCACCGAATCTTTTCCTTTGCATCAAAAATCAATTTATCATGAAATCACTCAGATTCTTTTTCCTTTTCAGCGTGGCGCTCCTGCTTGGAGCCGCCTGCTCGCCGTCCAAAAAAGCCGGGTCAGACGCCAGCAATCAAAGCACTGTAAAACAATCTTCCGGCAATACCCAGGGCTACCAAACATTGGCGGACTACCTGCGCAGGTATCCTTCCGTGCGAATTTCCGGCAGCGGCAGCGACCTGACCGTGTCTATCCGCAGCAGCGACACGATGGTTGGCAACACCGAACCTCTCTTTGTCATTGACCGAAACACCACCGCAAATACCTACTCGCAAGCCTCCAGATTGGTGGATGTGAACGACATTCAGTCCGTGCGGGTGCTGAACGGGGTGGAGGGGCAGGCTGAGTATGGCATGAGAGGCGCCAATGGCGTGGTCGTCATCAAGACGAAAAGTGGAAAGTAGAGACAGGGAAGGTTTAGTAAGTTTAGGCGGTTTAGGAGGTTTAGAACTAAACCTTCTAAACCGCTGTCGTCGGACTTAAAGTTCTATCCAACTTGACCCGACTTAAAGTTCTATCCAAC
>CAZHLB010000890.1:0-3015 GCA_964533005.1 uncultured Saprospiraceae bacterium | reverse complement strand
GACAACGTACGTTCAATATGAAGACAAACACAACACTAAAGACTGCTCTCCTCGGAACCATTGCACTTCTCTTCCTGCACTTTGCAGCAAGCAATTTGGCAGCCGGAAACGGCTCGCCGAAAGCATTCGCTTTCAGCCATCCAACCATTCAACCATCCAACCATCCAACCACTTTCGCTCCCGAAATCTGCAACAACGGCTTGGACGACGACGGCGACGGTTTGACCGACTGCGCCGACACCGAGTGCCAGCCCGCTGTCAGTTACGCCATCGCAGATTGCCAGCCAACCAGCGCCGACATCAACCTGACGGTGAGCGGCGGCAACACGCCTTTCAGTTACCGCTGGAGCGACATGACAGAGGAGGCAATCTGGGCGGGCAACAACTCCACCAACGACGTTTCCGGCAACGGGCACAACCTCGGTTCAGGCTCCATTGGCACAATTGCTTATGATGCCGCCGACAAAGTGGAAGGCAGCCATTCGTTCAGTTTTAACGGCTCTACTTTCCTTCGCTACGGCGTGGATGGGGGCTTTCTCGAAACAGCTTATTCTGCCCGCACTTATTCTTTTTGGATAAAACCGGCGAACCTCACCGGCACAAAAATTCTCTTCGAGCAAGGCGGCACGGTGTCGGGCATGGCTGCCCGGCTCAACAACAACTTGCTTTCCGCAGCCTACCGGGTTTCAAGCACTCAATACACCACCGGCACCCTGACCTTTCCTGCCGACGGCGCATGGCACCACGTGGCGGTCGTTTTCAATAGCGGCACGCTGACTTGTTACCTCGACGGGGTCGCAAGCACGAATGCCACTTCCGGCAACACTTCCATTCCCGCCACCACCAGCAACGATGCCATCGGCGGACGAAACAGCACGGATGCTTTCGCATCGGCTGCCGCCAATTATTACTCCGGCAAAATGGACGACGTGCGCCTGTTTTACAGCGCCCTTTCCTCCCAAAAAATCACCGATATCAGGAACAACAGCGGCGACCGCCTCAACCTCAGCGCAGGTACTTACTCGGTGACGGTGAGCAATTCCCTCGGCTGCACGGCAACCCGGAGCATCACGTTTACCATTCCTTGCACCGAAATCTGCACCAACGGAGCGGACGACGACGCCGACGGCTTGATTGACTGCGCCGACGGCAATTGCCCTGTCCCGACTGCCAGCATTTCCGGCACGACCTCCATTTGCACCGGAGGCAGCACCACCCTGACGGCGAGCGGAGGCGGCACCTATTCCTGGAGCAACGGCGCAACGACGGCTGCCATTTCCGTCAGCCCGGCAAGCACGACGACTTACACCGTGACGGTGACTGCTGCCAACGGCTGCACTGCCACCGCTCAGGCGACCGTTTCGGTCAACTCATTGCCCTCGGCGAACGCAGGAACCGACGTCAGCATTTGCGCTGGCGCTTCCACTACTTTAACCGCTTCCGGCGGCTCGACTTACACTTGGTCGCACGGACTGGGCAGCGGCGCTTCAAAAATCGTCAGCCCCGCCAGCACGACGACTTACACCGTGACCGTGACGTCCGCCTCTGGCGGATGCACTGCCACTGACCAGGTGACCGTCACCGTGAACAGTTGCGGGGAAATCTGCAACAACGGCATTGACGACGACCTCGACGGCTCGATTGATTGTGCTGACCTTGAATGTTCCAATGGATTGGCAGTCAATGCGGGCGCCGATGCTGGTATTTGCGCAGGCAACAGCACGACGCTCACGGCAAGCGGCTCCGGCGGTGTTGCGCCATACACTTTTGCCTGGTCGAATGGCTTGGGCAGCGGCGCTTCAAAAACCGTCAGCCCCGCCAACACGACGATTTACACCGTGACGGTGACGGCTGCCAACGGCTGCACGTGCGCCGACCAGGTGACGGTCACGGTGAAAAACTGCGTGGAAAATTGCAACAACGGCTTGGACGACGACGGCGACGGGCTGACGGATTGCAACGACCCGGATTGCATGGGCGTCCCGGCGGAAGCGGCGGCGGCTGCCTATCGCAGCATCGCCGACGGCAACTGGACGAACCCGGCAACCTGGCAGGGTGGCAGCGCCCCGCCGATTGGCAATTTGAACAACGTGACTATCAGCATCGAGCATGACGTGACCGTCTCGGCGGGAGATATTCAGTTGGGCAACAACTCCAAACTTTGGGTGACCAACGGCGGGCTGTCCTTGAGCGCCGGTAATTTTACAATCAACGGTTCCGTGGCTGTTTTCAAAAACGCCACGCTGGCAACGGCTGCCAACTTTGGCGTTGATCTCACCGGCTCGAACCCGCAGCTATATTTGACGAATTGCACTGTCAACGTTGGGAAGGATTTCAAAAACACCAATGGCATCCGGCGGCTGGAAAACGTCTGCCTGACGGTGGGCGAACTGTTTTCAAATTCCGAAACGGACACTTTGATAAATGTTTGCGCAACGATTGGGACGGGGCTTAACAACACCCTTTTCTCTCAAATCTACCTGGAAGATTCAGAGGTCAATATTGTGAATGGAAATCTCACCAACTCGCTGCTTGCCTACCTCAGCGGCTCCAACCTGAAGCTTTGGGTGCAAAATGGCGACGCAAGCAATCTCGGCTTCTGGACAGTGAACCTGACCCACTATTGCGTGTCGGGTTCGACATCGTTAGTGCCGAGTTCCAAATTGCCGGCTACGGAAGAATGCGGCACGATTTCCTGGTATTTCAGCAACTGCAACTGCGGCTGCTTGCCAACCCCGGAGGTTTGCTCCGGCGGCATCGACGAGGACG
The DNA here is from genome assembly GCA_964533005.1 of uncultured Saprospiraceae bacterium. Lineage (GTDB taxonomy): Bacteria > Bacteroidota > Bacteroidia > Chitinophagales > Saprospiraceae > UBA6168. The sequence goes on along the minus strand of CAZHLB010000890.1, from coordinate 246 downwards.
GCGACGGCATTTTCGACTGCGCCGACACTGACTGCGGCGGCACGGTGAATGCCGGGACGGACGTCAACTCGTGCAGCGGCGAGCCGGTCACTTTGACCGCCACCGCTGCCGGCAGCACGGGGCCCTACACTTTCACCTGGTCGAATGGGTTGGGGGCAGGAGCTTCCAAAACCGTGAACCCGGCGGCAACGACCACCTATTCTGTCACCATTTCCAACCCGGCGGGCTGCCCCGCCACCGCCAACG
>CAZHLB010000889.1:0-3017 GCA_964533005.1 uncultured Saprospiraceae bacterium | reverse complement strand
ATTGCCGGGTTCCGCCAAATAGTGCCACTTTTGCTTTGTTTGCTTGTTTTGCCTGAAGAGCCAAAAAGCTGGCTTCTGGTAGATTTATCCAATAAAAACATAACACTGAATGGGGTATTTTATTGGTACTTACCGGCTGACGAAGATGATTTTTCAACCAATGCAAATTCACAACGCATCTTAATCCCAAATCAGAACCTGGTAGATTTGGCATTTTTCGAACTTGTACATAACTTGTTTCACAAAATCTGAAAATCATGTTGCCATACGAGCCGCCAAAAGTTGATTTTAAAAGACCCAAGCTGGAAACCGTCCTTCTTTTCCTTTCTACCCAAGGATGGACTATCGAAAAATATACTCCAAGGTACATTGTTGTCAAACCGCCGGAAGAAACTCGTTCCGTTGAAGAAGGAGGTTATCGTTATTACGTTCCGGCAGTATTGGAAGGAGGTATCAACGATGAAGCGGCTTTTCGCATGGTCGAAACTTTTGCCGAAATCTTTGACCTTCCGCTTCAATTACTCTTTGATATGCTTTCAAAAAACTTGGCTGAAATTAAAGACTACAATGACCGTTTCCCTCAAATGCTCAAATTGCAAGAAGCGATGCTGGAACACGCTTAGTGTTAAAAATAACGGGTTTGAAGCTGACAGCTGGATTTGAAATAAAAACGGGGCAATTTTTCCGCTGGAAAATTGCCCCGTTTTCATTTCAAACCCTGTCAGCTTTTGTTTCGCTTAAAAAACTTCCCATCCACCGAATACCTCCCCGCCCCCGTCAGCATCAGCGTCGCAAAAGCGCACAAGTACATGAAAGACAGGTTCTTGGCAAACAAATCATCCGCTGCATGTTGCACAAAAACGGCGATGAAAAAGCCCACTACCAATGGCACACAAGCCAGCCTCGTGAACAAACCCAGCACCACCAGCCAGGCACAAACGAACTCCGCAAAGACGCCCATCAGCAACTTCACCGTGCCGCTGCCCATGCCCAGCGGGTCGGGGAAATCGGTGTTCCCGGCAAGCAATTCCAGCAAAGCATTTTTTCCGTGAAACAAGCCCATGTACAAGCCTGCGCCCAAGCGCAGCAGCAATAATCCAACATGAGGAGCGACCCCGGCGAGGTCGGTGGAGAGGAGTTTTTTCAGTTGATTCATCGTCAAATAGATTTAGCGTTGTTGCGGGCAAAACTATTGAACCCAGCCAACAAACCCGCTTTCCTGTCCATCTTTGGCGCAGCCAACCGAGCCTGTTTTTTCAGCCTCGGTGCTTGAAAATCACTTCTCAATTCATTCATGAAAAATCACCTTTTCTACTTCCTGTTTTTTTTGCTGGCGGCTGCTTTTGGTTGCCAATCTTCCGGCGATGAAAAGCAAACCGCCGCTCCTGCCGCCGACCCAACGAAGCTGGAGCAGCACCGCCCCCGCTTCCATTTTTCCCCGCCGGCAAAGTGGATGAACGACCCCAACGGCTTGGTCTTTCACGATGGCGAATACCATCTTTTTTACCAGCACTACCCCGACAGCAACGTCTGGGGACCCATGCACTGGGGTCATGCCGTCAGCCGGGATTTGGCGCATTGGGAACACTTGCCGATTGCACTTTTCCCCGATTCGCTGGGCTATATTTTTAGCGGCAGCGCAGTAGTTGACTCGTTAAATACCAGCGGTTTCGGGCAAAATGGCAAGCCGCCGCTCGTCGCCATGTTCACCTACCACGACATGCCGGGGGAAAAAGGCGACAGGAAAAATTTTCAGTACCAAGCCATCGCTTACAGCAACGACAACGGGCGCACCTGGACGAAATATTCGGGCAACCCGGTGATTCCGAACCCCGGCGCAGTCATTGATTTTCGTGACCCGAAGGTCTTTTGGCACGCACCTGAAAAGAAGTGGGTGATGGTGCTGGCGGAAAGCACGCACATCGGCATTTACACTTCGCCGGACTTGAAAAAATGGACAAAAACTAGCGAGTTTGGCAAGCGGGAAGGCTGGCACGGCGACGAAAAAAGCGATTGGGAATGCCCCGATTTGTTCCAGCTAAAAGTGGTGGGCAAGAATGAAAACAAGTGGGTGTTGCTCGTCAGCGTCAACCCTGGCTCGTTCAATGGCGGCTCCGGGACGCAGTATTTTGTCGGCAAATTTGACGGCAAAACTTTCGTCAATGACAACTCGCCGCAAACTGTGCTTTGGCTCGACCACGGTTGGGACAACTACGCCGGGGTCACCTGGGGAAATGCGCCGGTGCGCAGCAACGAGGAGCGCATTTTCATTGGCTGGATGAGCAACTGGCTCTACGGTCAGCAAGTGCCGACTACCGCATGGCGCAGCGCCATGACTTTGCCGAGAACACTGAAATTGAGGACGACCGGCGCAGGTTTGCGCCTCGTTTCCGTGCCGGTGGAGCAGTTGGAGGCTTTGCGAAAAGTGACTTTTACGCTCGATTCCACCGAGCTATCGGGTGACCTCGACCTGAGCCAACGACTTGGTTTTCAACCTGCAACGATGGAAGTGGTGCTGGATTTGGAATTTCCCGAAGGGGAAAAAACGGACTTCGGCATCGCCCTGTCCAACTCGAAAGGCGAGGAATACCGCATCGGTTTCGACGCCGCTCAAAATCAGTTTTATAGCGACCGCAGCAAGTCCGGCAAGCTTGATTTTTCTGACAAATTCGCAGGCAAACACGCTGCGCCAAGGCTCGAAAAAGGCAACACCATGCGTTTCCATGTCTTTTTCGACGTGGCTTCCGCTGAGCTTTTTGCAGATTGGGGAGCTACGACAATGACCGAGATTTTCTTTCCGAATGAAGATTTCAACCGGGTAAAATTGTACGCCGCAGGGGGGAAAGTGAAGGTGAAAAAGGCGGAGTTTTATCAGATGGCGAATATTTGGGAGTGATTTTACCTCCCACGTTTACGAAACTTTTGAAGTTTCGTAAACGTGGAGCCTGGCTAAAAAACACGACAGCCCGGCGGCTTGCAAGCCGCCGGCCAGTCGTGTTTGATGACAAAACCGCTTG
>CAZHLB010000888.1:0-3019 GCA_964533005.1 uncultured Saprospiraceae bacterium | reverse complement strand
GAAAATTTTTCAACGGAAACATCCAAAAACCACCTGTCAGCTTTGGGCTCGATTTTGAAAATTGTCAACTGTCTTTTTGACTTCGTGAAACATCCCAATTGAGATGAATTCAAAATGAAACAGCTTGAAAAACAGCCAATTCTTCTCCGCCTCCTCCTCGTCGCCTCAACGTTGACGCTCCTCGCCGCCTGCGACCGCCAAGCTCCTGAAAAAAAATTCCTCATCGGCTTCTCCCAATGCACCACTGGCGACGCCTGGCGGCAAACTATGCTCGAAGACATGAAACGGGAACTTGCCTTTCACCCTGATTTAGAGCTGATTGTGGAAGACGCAGCCAACAGCAGCGAGGTGCAAGTCGAGCAAATCCGGGAACTGGCGGTGAGAGACATTGACCTGCTCATCGTCTCGCCAAACGAGGCAGAGCCGGTGACGCCGGTCGTGGAGGAAGTTTTTTCAAAAGGCATTCCCGTCGTGCTGGTTGACCGAAAAACAAGTTCCGACTTGTACACGGCGTACACCGGCGGCGACAATCGGGGCATTGGCGAAACGGCGGCAACCTTCGCCGCCAACCTCTGCGGCGGCAAATGCAAAGTCCTCGAAATCTGGGGCTTGCGAGGTTCGACGCCTGCCATGCAGCGGCACGAAGGCTTTGCCGAGGCGATGAAAAAATACCCGGGAATGGAAATCGTCGGCGAGGTCAACGGCAGGTGGGAGGGTGAATTTGTGGCGAAAGACTTCCCCGCCGTCTTGCAGCAGCACCCCGAAGCCAACCTCGTTTTTGCCCACAACGACCGCATGGCGCTCGCAGCCTGGCAGGTCGCCAAAAAATTGGGCAGGGAAAAACAGCTTCATTTCATCGGTGTGGACGGGTTGCCGGGGGCAAGCGGCGGCATCCAATTGGTGGACGACGGCATTCTCGACGCCACTTTGCTCTACCCGACCGGCGGCGAACAAGCCATCCGGCTCGCCGCCGACATCCTGCACTACCGCTCTTTTCAAAAGGAAAACATCCTGCAAACCACCGTGATTGACCAGCGCAACGGGCGCATTTTCCAGATGCAATCGAACAAAATCCTGGAACAACACGGCGCTATCGAGCGGCAGCAAAAAAGGATTGACGAGCAAAACCGCCTGTTCAAAAGCCAGCGCATCGCCTTGTATTTTTTGTTGGCAATCTTGCTCGGAGCGGTGCTGCTCGGCGTGTGGCTTTATTGGTTTTGGCAGAAAAAAAGGCAAGCTCACCGGCAACTCGAACTGGAAAAACAGGAACTGCTGGCGCAGCAAAAACAACTCCTCGACCAGTCGAAAAAAGCGGAGTCGGCGACCCTGGCGAAAGTCAATTTTTTCACCAGCATCTCGCACGAACTGCGCACCCCGCTCACCTTGATTTTGGGCTACGTCGAAGGGTTGCTTGCCGCCGGAAACCTGGGCGCAAAAGATGCCAGGCAAGACCTCGGCATGGTTCGGAAAAATGCGTTGCGCCTGCTCCGCCTTGCCAACCAACTGATGGATTTGCGCAAAATCGAGGAAGACCAAATGCCGCTGCGAGCAACCGAAAATGACCTCATCGCTTTCGTGCGGGACATCGCCGAGGCTTACAAAAAGGCGGCGGTCAAGAAAAACATCGAGTTTCGGTTCTTTTCGAGGGAAACCAGCCTGCCCACCTGGTTCGACCCGCACCTGCTCGACAAGGCGCTGTTGAACCTGCTGACCAACGCTTTTGAATGCACACAAACCGACGGCACGGGGAAAATTGACATGGTAGTCATCAAAGACCTCATTGCTAATCAGGCAATTATCAAAGTCGAAGACAACGGCAAAGGCATGTCGAAGGAGCAAGCGGAAACGGCTTTTGACAAAAACCCAAGCGCCGCCTCCACCTCAAAAGGGGCAGGATTGGGGCTGTTTTTGACGAAAGAATTGGTCAACCTGCACGGCGGCGGCATTGGGCTTTGGAGCGAAAAAGGCAAGGGCAGCCGTTTCGAAATTTCGCTGCCGCTCGGCAAGGAACACCTGCGCCCGGAGCAAATTTCCAAAGGAAAAACAGGGCAGGTTTCGCAGCGGGAGGCAGCCGTTTTTGTGGAGGAAGAAGCGCCTGCGCTGCTTGCCCAAGCCGCACCGGCAGCCATCTTGGCGAAGGAAAAAGAGCCAACCTTGCTGCTCATCGAGCAAGACGACGAGCTGCGCCAATTCCTGAAAAAACACTTCGGCAAAACCTACAATCTGCGGGAAGCGGCAGAAGGAAATGCCGCCCTGCAACTCGCATTCGAGGAGCAACCCGACCTGATTTTGGCTGACCTCGCCGAACCCGGCAAAGGGCTTGCGCTCACCAAAACCTTGAAATCCGACCTCCGCACTTCGCACATCCCAGTCATTTTGCTCGCCAACCAGAATGCCATCGAGCAAAAAATCGAAGGCATCCAGACTGGAGCGGATGCCTTCGTGACTAAGCCTTTCAACCTGGTTTTTCTTTCCGAAATCGTGAAAAACCTGCTTCGAGGCAGGGAAAGTTTGCGGGAACGCTACGCCAGCCCATTGCCGCCGGGCAAAATGCGTAGCGGCGTCGGCAACCTCGACCAGCAGTTTTTGTCGCAATTTACCCGCTTTGTCGAAGCGAATTTTGCCGACCCAAATTTGACCGTTCAGCACGTCGGCGACGAGTTCGGCTTGTCGAGGACGCAGCTTTTCCGCAAGGTGAAGGCACTGCTCGGCGAAAGTGTGAACGACTACATTCAGCAGGTGCGGATGAAGAAGGCTTGCCATCTTTTGCTCGAAGGAAAACTGACGGTTTCAGAAATTGCCTACAAAGTCGGCTACTCGTCGCCTGCCTATTTTGCAACGGCTTTCAAAGCTTTACATGCTTGTTCGCCGAGCGAGTTCAAGGAGAAGAATGGCGGTAGTTCAGTAGTTCGAGGCTGAACCGATGGGTCATCTCGAATATTTCAACCGTCTTGTTTTGCGTCCCTTTTGTCATCCTCGAAGAGGAACCGTCCCGTCTGATGTGCCGTCTGCAAGTCGC
>CAZHLB010000887.1:0-3019 GCA_964533005.1 uncultured Saprospiraceae bacterium | reverse complement strand
GATGTGGACGGTTCCTCTTCGAGGATGACAAAAGCGACAAAAAGCGACTCAGCCAGACGGGCGGTTCCTCTTCGAGGATGACAAAAGCGACACACAAGCGACTCGGAGCGGCTTATTTTTTTGATTCAACCTCGCTTCAAAAACTCATACGTCGTAAACTCCACAAAATCCGCCACCCGCAAAATGAACGACCTCACCTGCCCATTTTCCACGTTGAACCGCACCGATTTCACGCCATAAACCGGGTCGCTGTAAGTCGCCAAAAAGCGATTCCCGCCGAGCGGCTCCAGCCGGGCAGTCAGTTTGGAGTGATGTTGAAAGCTGATTTTCAAGGCGTTGCCATCTTTTGCCACGTCCATCCACCCGTACGCTTCGTTGTCGTAGCGACCGGCGTAGCTGTCGAGCGGGTGCATTGGCTTTGCGCCGGTGGCGATGGTGTCCCGCATTTTTTGGATGGCGGTGGCTTCTTCCGACCGTCCCCGGCGAAAGTCATCCAGGTTGAGTTGGCTGTAATTTTTGTAAGACAAGCCCAGGTAGGCGTCCATGATTTCCCGCTTGAGCGACTGGTAAAAACCATTCATGTCGGTGTTCGTCAGCACGACGATTCCGAGACGTTCCTCCGGCAACAGCGTGACGGAAGTGACGAAGCCATTGACGCCGCCGGTGTGCGAAATCACTTCCTTGCCGTCGTAATCCGACATTTCCCAGCCCATGCCGTACAGCCCGTAGTGCCGTTTGATGCCAAATTTTGTCGTGGGAATTCTGCCTTCAATAGACAGCGGTTCCCTTGATCTTTGAATGACCGACCAGGGTAAAACTTGCCGTCCTGCGTAGCGCCCGCTGTCGAGTTGAGCAATGAGCCAGTGGCTCATGTCTTCGATGCTGGAAGCGATGCTGCCTGCCGGGGCGAGGTTGTCAATGTCGCAATATGGGATGGACACCAACTTGCCATTGGCGTCGAAAGTATGCGCATGGGCGGCATTGACTGCGCCTGTCATTTCTTTGCTCAAAGCCAGCGAGCGGCTCATGCCGAGCGGTTGGAAAAAGCGTTCCCGCATGAAATCCGCCCAGCTTTTACCACCTATTTTTTCGATGCAAAAACCGGCGACGAGGAAACCGGCATTGGTGTAGCCCCACTTTGTGCGGAAGGGATAGAGCGGGGACAGTTTGCCAAATTTTTCAAGCACCTGCTTGTCCGTCAGGTCGCTCGTCCAGTACATGAAGTCGCCCTGAAAAGTCTCCAAGCCCATGCGATGGCTGACGATGTCTTGCAGGTTGACCTCATTTTCCACCCAATTGTCCTTCATATCGAAGGCGGGCAGCCATTTTTTCACCTTGTCTTCGAGGGCGCATTTGCCTTCATTTTCGAGCAAGGCGAGCGCCGTGCCGGTGAATGCTTTTGTGTTGGAGCCAATGAAAAATAAGGTATTGGCATCCACCGGGTCGTTTTTGCCAAGCTCCCGGACGCCGTAGCCTTTGGCGAGAACCAACTTGCCGTCCTTGACAACTCCGACGGCTGCGCCGGGGATATTCCAAGCCTTGAGCGAGCGAGTGACGTAGGCGTCGAGGCTATCTCGTAGGAAAGGCGGCAGCGAGGCAGGCTGGGCAAAAAGTTGGGAAAAGAAGAATGCGAAAGCGAAGTGGAGGAGAAGTTTGCGGCGCATGGCTGAATTGATTTTGATGAGCAGCGAATGTAGCGAAAGCCTAATTCAAACATAAACCAGCCCCGCCGCAATCTTGTAAAACTCTTCATTGAACTCCATCCCCAGCGAAAACGTGCAATACAAATGCTTGCAGTTCTCCAGCAATTTCGGCTTCTCCTGCAATTCAACGATGGTTTGTAAATCCGTGATAGACAGGTCATAAGTGCGCCCATGACAGAGAATTTTTCCCCTCGGATTAAAGGTTTTATAGACCACCGGGTAGTAAACTTCCACCTGTTCCACCTTCGCAAAAACCAGCGAATGGTCAACTCCGGTGATGTCATATTTTGAAACAGCCTTGCCTGGTGTGCCGAACAAATACTCGAAATCAGGCTCCACCAATTTGTCGAGCAAGGCAGGCAGGCGGGGCATTTCCGCTATTTTTTGCAGACTTCGTTTTCGGAAAAAAACATTTTCGGATTGGTACCCTTCCGGGCACTCCCGCACCATTTCAAACTCCACCACGTCGAGCAGGCGGATGTCCCGCACATCGTCCTCATCAATTTGACCATGGACGTAATCTTTGGTAGGCGGGCTGACGGGTCTCAGCCACTTGGGTTTGCCATTGCGCCGCAGCAAATGCCAGCCGCCGCCAGGCTTGGGTTCGACTTCGATGCCGGCAATGCAGCGACCGCTGTACTTTTTGGAATTTGCCAGGCAAATCATCATCTTCTTCATAGCTGGGGGGATGAAAAGTTGATGAAGGTTGATGCGGTTGATGAAGGTTGATGTTCCCTGCATCAACCCTTATCAACCTCGTAAACCCTCATCAACCTCACATTAAGTGTTTGATGGAAATACCGGAAAACTTCGCTTGCAGATACTCCGCCAGCAGGCGGCGGTGACAAAATTCAGGCGTGTGCTCGCTGCACAAAAGGCAGCGGCAATGCAGGTGGGCGACGTCCGCTTTGTGCGCAATTCGGCGCAAATCCAGCAGGTTCAAATATTCCACTTCATATTCCTGCCAGGAAATTTCGTCTTTGCGATACTTGGAAAGCAGCTCTTTCGTGGGCGCAAAATCGAGCTGATGCGAGTAGGAAATGCCGCAAATGGCTTGGGTGAAAAAAGCCAAATCATCCGACTTGGCGAAGCCTGCGAGCTGCGACTGGTTGCTGATGCGGGTGTCCACCAATTCAGCGACACCATTGTTTTTCAGCAAATCGAAAAACTGGCGGGCGGACTTTTGCGTGAAGCCGATGGTGTAGAGTTCAATCATAGTTCGAGTCAATTTTGGAGGGAGGTGTTTTTGAGAAAAATTTTTTCAAAATTTTTCTCAAAAACACCTCCCTACGTTTATGATGGCTGGCATCCAACCA
>CAZHLB010000886.1:0-3030 GCA_964533005.1 uncultured Saprospiraceae bacterium | reverse complement strand
ACAATCATGTAATCATGTAATCATCAATCATTTAATCAGCCTCGAGTGGCTTTTGATGAACCCCTTTCCAGGCTAAAATCTAAAGCTGCATGAAAAACACAACGACGCTCTTTCTACTTTCCTGCCTGTTTTTGCCATCCCTGCTTTGCGCCCAAGCGCAAAAATTCACCATCAGCGGCTACGTCGAAGACGCCGCCAGCGGCGAAAAACTCATCGCCGCCAACGTCTTCGACCTGCGCAGTTTGCAGGGTGCGGTCAGCAATACCTACGGTTTTTTCAGCCTCACTTTGCCCGCCGATTCGGTGCGGCTGGCGGCTTCGTACATCGGCTATCAGGACGTCGAGGCGGCATTTTTGCTGCGCAAAGACACGACCATCACCTTCCGCCTGACTTCGCAAATCGAGTTGCCGACGGTGGAAATCAAAGCATCCAAGCAGGAGCGCATCGAGGAGAATTCGCAGATGAGCCAGGTGGCGGTGCCGGTTGACCAAATTGAAAAACTGCCCGCTCTGCTCGGCGAGGTGGACGTGCTGAAAACTTTGCAATTGCTGCCCGGCGTGCAAGGTGGCGGCGAGGGGCAAAACGGCGTCTATGTGCGAGGCGGCAGCCCCGACCAGAACCTGATTTTGTTAGACGGCGTGCCGGTTTACAATGCTTCGCACCTGCTCGGTTTCTTCTCGGTTTTCAATTCCGACGCCATCAAAAACGTCACGCTGACCAAAGGCGGCTTCCCGGCTCGCTACGGCGGCAGGCTTTCCAGCATCATCGAAATCAACATGAAAGAGGGCAACATGCAGGAGTTGCACGGCGAAGGCAGCATCGGTTTGATTTCCAGTCGGTTGACTTTGGAAGCGCCGATTGTGAAGGGAAAAACTTCGTTCATGGTTTCAGGCAGGCGCACTTACGCCGACCTGATTTTTGGGCCCCTCATCAAAGCCAGCGCAAAAAAAGAGGATGTGGACGCCAACATTGACCTGTATTTCTACGACCTGAACGCCAAGGTCAACCACAAATTCAACGACAAGCACCGGCTGTTTTTGAGCGCCTACCTCGGCTCGGACGTGTTCGCCGCAAAAATCAAGGAAAACTACCCTGCCAACAGCGGCTACTTCCTCACCGACGCCGGCACGGACTGGGGAAACATCACAGCGGCAGCCCGGTGGAATTTCATGATTTCAAAAAAGCTGTTCGCCAATACCACGCTGACTTACAGCCGCTTCCGCTTCGATTTTCAGAGCAAGGTGGAGGAAAAAGATGCGCAGGATTTCATCAGTTATTCCGCCAAATACCTCTCCGGCATCTTCGATTGGGCGGGCAAGGTGGACTTCGATTTTGTGCCAAATCCCAAGCATTACGTGCGCTTCGGCGGCGGCGTCACGCACCACACTTACGACCCTGGCGCTTTTGTTTTCAAGGCGCAATTCGAGGATGAAAAATTCGACACTACGCTCGGAACGCAGCGCACCCGTGCGACTGAGTTTTCGCTTTACGCAGAAGACGACGTCAGCCTCGGCGCACTCAAAATGAACCTCGGCGTCCATGCGAGCGGGTTTTACGTGAACGGCACTTTTTACCAGTCGGTGCAGCCTCGCATCGGCTTGCGCTATTTGCTCAACAACGACTGGGCAATCAAAGCCAGCTTCGCAACCATGGCGCAATACATCAACCTTTTGACCAACGAAAGCCTCAGCCTTCCCACCGACCTCTGGGTTCCAAGCACTGCCCGCATCAAGCCGCAAACTTCCTGGCAACCTGCCATCGGCGTCGCCCGCACGTTTTGGGATGAGTATGAATTCAGCGTGGAAGGCTACTACAAAAAGATGCAAAACGTGCTGTCGTACAAGGAGGGCGTGAGTTTTCTAGGTCTGGAAAACGACTGGCAGGACAAGGTGACGCAAGGCGTCGGCGAGAGCTACGGCGCTGAAATTTTCCTGCAAAAAAAGTCCGGCAAGACCACCGGCTGGCTCGGCTACACACTTTCGAAGACGACCCGGCAGTTCGACGATATCAACAGTGGCAAGCGTTTTCCCTTCAAATACGACCGGCGGCACGACCTGGAGTTGGTCGTTTCGCACAAGTTTTCCGAAAAAATCACCCTGTCGGGAACGTGGGTTTACGGCACGGGCAATGCCATCACGCTGCCGCTTTTTCGGTACGATACGCCGGTCGAATATGACCAGGATAGCGGCTACTTTTTTGAGCGGGAACTGGAGAGCATCGGCGAGAAGAATTCTTTCCGGATGAAACCGTACCACCGCATGGACTTGAGCATCGAATTTCACAAAAAGAAGCGGCGCTACGAGCGGACGTGGGTGCTGGCGGCGTACAATGTTTACAACCGGGCGAACCCGTATTTTATCTATGATGGAGTTGACCCGGATACGAATCAGCGGGCTTTCCGGCAGGTGGCTTTGTTCCCGATAATCCCTTCGTTTTCGTACAATTTCAAATTTTGAGCGCAAGGCTGCCATCTTGAAATCCGGTCGGCGGCGGATGGAAAACAACTTTCCGAAAGTTTGAAACTTTCGGAAAGTTTGTTTTCCACCCGCCACCGACCGGATTTCAAGATGGCAGCCTTTACCACCAATGAAAATCTCTTTCCCAATTCTACTCGTTGCCTTTTGCTTCTCCGGCTGCGCCGATTTTTTCGAGCAAACCGTCACCATCGAACTGCCGGAACACGAGCCAGCCCTGTCCGTCACCGCCAATTTTGCCGCAGGCGACACGACCCTGCGAGTCTATGTCAGCCATAGCCAAGGCATCCTCGACAACCTGCCGCCCGACACGATTGACGACGCTTCGGTGCAAATTTTCAAAGACGACCAGCCCTTCGTCACGCTGCCTTTCTCCGGCAACCGGTTTTATTCGCTCAACCTGCCTGCGTCGCTGCCCGCCGAACCTTCGACCTACACCTTGAAAATCAACGCCCCAGGCTACGAGCCAATCGAAGCGGTGCAGGTGATGCCAGCCGCCGTGCCGATTCTCTCCGCCACCTACGAAGTGGACGGAACGATTGACCCGGAAGGCAAC
>CAZHLB010000885.1:0-3033 GCA_964533005.1 uncultured Saprospiraceae bacterium | reverse complement strand
TCAAAACCCCGCCGCTCTGACTCGAACTAACCGAAAGTGTCGAATAAATCAGCCGAACTACTTAGGTTAAACACAGACAACGAAGCAGCCTCTCTATTGTCTTTTTTACCGCTTGTGATTGCAAATTCTTGCAAACCCGGCGTCCACAAATTCACCTCGCCATGAAGCTGTACCATTTTTTCCTCGCTGCTTTCATCTTCTCCAATTCCACCTGCCAAAATCAAACACCGCCCGCCTCGCCAGAAGCGGCTGCTGCTGCGCAAAAAACATCCGTTCCGGGCGTCGAAAGGCAAGTTGGCGGTGGTGGCTGCGAATGTTGCGAAGCCCTCCACGATGGGATGCCTTCAAACATGAATTGGGAAACTGCCATTGCCCCGTCGGGTGAGCCTGGCGAGCGGCTCGAAATCAGTGGCATTATTTTTCAAAAAGACGGAAAGACGCCTGCACCGGGCGTGATTCTTTACGTCTATCACACTGATAATGAGGGCAATTACTCACGTGGAAAGGCTTCGACCGAATGCGGCAGGCGGCATGGTTTGCTGCGTGGCTGGATGAAAACGGACGCCGCCGGGCGCTACAAATTCACCTCCATCCGACCGGCGAGCTACCCCGGCACGGAGGCTCTACAGCACATTCACCCGCTCATCAAAGAGCCAGGCATCCGGGAATATTGGATTGATGAATACCTGTTCGACGACGACCCGAACATGAAAAAGAATGAGATGGGACATGAGGAAAAACGAGGCGGGAGCGGCATTATTCACCTGGAAAAAAATGCGGGAGGGACATGGATTGGAAGAAGGGATATCGTGTTGGGTTTGAATGTGCCGGGGTATTGAGATATTATTTTTTTGACACTGGCGCCTGCCGCCGATTGGCAATCAACTCCGCAAGATTCACCTGCACACCAGCCAAGACTTCAAAACTGACATCCCAGCCCGTCGTGACCCAAGGTTTCTCTTTCGGAGCTACCATTACTTTTTTATTCCGGGTGAAAATCCAAATCACAGACTTCACGCCAAATTCATGGTACTCTTCAATTTTGTCGAGCACGTAGTCCAATTCTGTCATGCCTTCCTTCATTTCAGCTTTTACGTCAATTTCAAAAATCACCTCCGGCGGCACGTTTGAAAAATGCTCGTTCAGCACGAGGTCTTCGATTTTGAAAATGGAAACAACGGCGCCTCGCTTGTCTTTTTTGTTCAGGTTGATGCCCATTTCGCCTGCGGTAACGTCGTATTCCATGGGCAAATGAGCAAGCAAAAAAGCGGGAAGGTGCGCTTTGAACCAGGATTGAAGGGTGCTTTCCATGATGATTTCCTCAAAAGTTTTTGTTTTTGCCAATACCTCCTTGTAGCCTTTGTAGTAGATGGGTTTGCCTTTTACCACTTCGTAAATAAGGTAATCGGGGATTTTCGATGGCGGTTTGTTTTCACCGCTTTTTTCAAGGACGGTTGAAGTCTCCATGAGGATGAATTTTTTTTCAAAAGTAAAGGAATTAGCCCAAAGCTGACAGGTGGAAAATGCTTGATTTTGCTGGAAAAAATTTCAAATTTTTCAGCAAAACAAAGGATTTTACACCTTTCAGCTTTTAGTCACACCCCCGCCGGAACCCAATCCCCTGCTTGCTGAAAACCAAATTGCTCGTGTCCGTCTTGAAATTCGCCACATCTTCCAGCAGCAACACGCTCGATGAAATATTCTCCCGCTGCTCCAAAGTCATCCCGGCAAGGCGCAGGTTTTGATTTTTGATGGCTTCGACCACCACTTGCCGCACGCTGCGGGCGTTGCCAAAATACTTGTCCCGGTAGCGATGCATCCAGGCGAAATACTTGGCGAGGTGCTCCTCAGCTTCAGGGGCAGGCACGATGCCTTGCTCCTCGAACATTTGATTGGCAATTTTCAACAACTCGCCTTCCGAGTAATCATCGAATTTCAAAATCTTGTCGAAGCGAGAACTCAAGCCAGGATTGGCTTTGATGAATGCCTCCATGTTTTCCGGGTAGCCTGCGACGAATACAAAAAACTGCCCCCGCTGGTCCTCCATTCTTTTCAAAATGGTCTGGATGGCTTCGTCGCCGAAGTCGTTGCCGCCGCCCCGCATCGTCAGGCTGTACGCTTCGTCAATGAACAGGACGCCGCCCATTGCCGCATCTATTTTTTCCGAAGTTTTGATGGCAGTCTGACCGACGAAACCGGCGACCAAACCTTGCCGGTCGGTCTCGACCATGTGCCCCCGTTCGAGGATGCCGAGGGCTTTGTAAATTTTGGTGAGGATGCGGGCGACGGTCGTTTTGCCGGTGCCGGGGTTGCCGATTAGCACCGTGTGCAGGAAAAAACTGTTCAGCACGTCCTTGTTGGTTTCCCGGTAGTAGCGCACCAGGCGCACGTGCTCGGTGATTTGTTCCTTGATTTTTTCCATGCCGACCAGGCGGTTCAGTTCGTCCATCGTGACGTGCAGCAGGGCTTCATCAATCGGGATGGCAGGCAGTTCCCGGCGAGTTTTGAACTCGATTTTTGCCACGTCCTCCATCGTGATGGTTTCGAGGGCAACCCTGCCAAGCGTCTTTGGCTCAGGCTCGCCCATGATGCGCAAACCCATGTAAATCTTGGCTTTTTCAATCAAATCATAGACGAAACGGGCGTTGCCGAAGGTACGGTCACGCTCCCGGTAGGCGTTCACGATGATGTCATCCACCCTGAATTTTGCCTCCGGCGAAAGTTTGACCTCCTTCTCCCGGCAGGCGACTTCTGCGATTTGCGAAAGCTCCTGCGGCAAGTAATCCTCGTACTCGAAATAGTGCTGGAAGCGAGATTTCAAGCCGGGATTGCTGTCGAGAAATTTCTTCATTTCCTTGGGATAACCTGCCACAATCACTGCCAGGTCGCCGGGCCCAGCGGATCGTCCTGGAACGTAGCCCATACGTTACGCCGCACATATTCACTGGGCTTGAGGGGCAACTGCTTGGCGTTGGCCATCTTGGCATGGACATGGTCGAGGCGATGCACCCAGTTGGCAATCCAGCCAACGTC
>CAZHLB010000884.1:0-3039 GCA_964533005.1 uncultured Saprospiraceae bacterium | reverse complement strand
GATGCCGCTTTCCTTCATCCCGCCAAACGGGGCGACTGCCGTTGCGACCAGCCCCGTGTTGATGCCAACCATGCCGTATTCCAAACCTTCGGCGGCTCGCCAAATTCTGCCAATATCTCTGCCGTAGAAATAAGCTGCCAAACCGTAAGGCGTGTCGTTGGCGAGGGCGATGGCTTCCTCGTCGGTGGTGAACTTTGAGACTGGGGCGACGGGCCCAAAAATTTCTTCCTGCGCCAAATCCATGTCCGGGCGGACGTCAGCCAGCACGGTTGGCTCGAAAAAAGTGCCGCCGAGCGAGTGCCGGTTGCCGCCGGTGAGCGTCCGTGCGCCTTTTGCGACAGCGTCGCCGACGAGCCGCTCCACTTTTTCCAAACCGTCCTGGTTGATGAGGGGCCCAATGTTCACGCCAGGATTCATGCCGTCGCCGACCTGGAGCCGTCGGGTGGCGGCGACCAATTTTTCAACAAACGCATCGTAAATACCTGCCTGGGCGAAAATGCGGTTGGCGCAAACGCAGGTCTGACCGGCGTTGCGGTATTTTGAAGTGACTGCGCCCTCGACCGCCGCATCCAAATCTGCGTCGTCGAAGACGATGAAAGGAGCGTTGCCGCCCAGTTCGAGGGAGATTTTTTTGACTGTTCCGGCGCATTGCCGCATGAGCAATTTGCCGATTTCGGTGCTGCCGGTGAAAGACAGTTTTCGCACCAAAGCATTGTCTGTCAACTCTTTACCTACCGCCGCCGGGTTGCTCGTCGTGACGATGTTGAGCACACCGGGTGGGATGCCTGCTTCTTGTGCCAATGCCGCCAAAGCCAGTGCCGAGAGGGGCGTGTCTTCCGCCGGTTTCAGCACGACGGTGCAGCCAGCCGCCAGCGCCGGGGCGATTTTTCGGGTAATCATGGCATTCGGAAAATTCCAGGGTGTGATGGCTGCGACCACCCCGACAGGTTGCTTGATGACCACGAGGCGCTTATCTGCGCCGTGCGCCGGGATGACGTCGCCGTAAATCCGCTTGCCTTCCTCGGCAAACCATTCTACGAAACTTGCGCCATAGACAATCTCCGTTTTCGCCTCGGCGAGCGGCTTGCCTTGCTCGGCGGTGAGCAGCAGGGCGAGGTCTTGCGCATTTTGCATTTGCAGGTCGAACCAGCGGCGCAGCAGGTTTGCCCGCTCGCCTGCGGTTTTCGAGCGCCAGGCGGGGAAGGCGGCGTTTGCCGCTTCGATGGCTTGGCGGGTTTCGGCAGCGCCGAGGTCGGGGACGTGAGCGATGGTCTCGCCGGTGGCGGGGTTGGTGACGGGATAGACGTTGCTTTGCAAAGCGTCTTGCCAGATGCCGTTGATGAAGGCTTGCTGGCGGAAGAGGGTGGAATTGGAAAGTTGCATGATGGTGGAATTGAAAACGTCGGCAGGGTTCAAAACCTCTGCCGACGTTATGGATGGAATATTCGCACAAATGACGAGCAATCAGGTGAAAAGTGTGCTCAATTTTAATTCAAAGCCTATCAGGACGCCGGAAGTGATTTTGTCTTCTTCCTCTGAAAACGAAACCAGTTTATAACGTCCATCCACTAAAGAATAGACTTCAATCGAGCGGCGAATCGGGTCAACAATCCAGTATTCTTTCACCTGGAAGCGTTCATAGAGGTCTTTTTTAGTTCCCTTATCGAGATAGCCTGTGCCTTTAGAAAGGATTTCAACGATGAGGTCGGGAGCGCCAACGATCCCGTTTTTCGGGTCAATGATGTGGAATCTTGCCTTTGAAATAAATAAAATGTCAGGCTGCGGTGCGCTGACGTTGTCGAGAATAACGTCGAGCGGGGCATAAAGAACCTGACCCAGGTCATGTTCTTCCACAAAATTTCCCATCCGGCGGCTAAGTTTTTCAGATAAAATCTGATGTGGTGAGTTTGGTGAAGCTCTTCTCACAATTTCTCCATTGATAAGCTCATAAATGGAAGTGTCCCCGTCGGGAATTTCCATGTTTTTGAACTCGGCGTATGTCATTTTTCCAGTTGCGATTGCTGCGACCATGGCTTTTTTTTTCAAACTTACGGGAATTCGGCGATTTGGGGCAAGAAGCGAAAACTGCTTCGCAAGATTAAACACGCCATGCTGAAAACAGCTAATCTTCGCCGCATGAAAGCGCAAAAAATCTTCCTCTATTCCATCCTCCTCTACGCCATCCTGGTGCTTTTTGTCCGCTGCATGGCGCTCGCTGGTTTCCAAACGGGTAAGACTGCTGGCAAGGGTCAATGGCAGCGCACGGTCTCGGCTGACTATTTCAAGACGCTTGTTTACTTCTTGCCCTACGAGGATGGGCCCGGCATCGAGTTGAGCGAAGCGGACTACTTGCCCATCGTCGAAGGCGAAGTGAAATACGGCGTTGGCAGGCGGGTAGATATTGGCTTGCGGGTCAATTCCCGTTTCTTATGGGGCTTCAACGGAAAGGTGCAAGTGGTTGGAAATCAACGGTCAGACTTCGCCGTTGCCGTAGGGTTGGAGGGCGGCAGGTTGGCGGAAGACTTTTATTTTCAGATACCGGTATCCTATTCTTACCATTTTTCAAAGTCCGGTGCGGTGTACTTTTCTCCGAAATACATCACGCATTACGTGCGGGATAAAGTTTTTGCGGAGCGGTATGATTACCTGACTTACACGGGTGGCAACGTGGGTTTTTTCATCGGCGAGAAAAAGCAGTTGGGCTTTGATTACGGCTATTTTTGGATGAGAGGCGGGCGCATCGGCAAACGGCTGGGGACGGAAAGGCAAGTGATGCACTCGCTTGGATTGGGGTTTAGGTTTTGACGAGATAAAAGCTGACAGGTTGAAATCAACTAAAAATTCCTGCTGTAAAGAATCGTGGTACACCGAGCCTCGCGAGGAGGATGGGAACGCGGATGACACGGATTGGGCGGATTTTCACGGATTAGGTCATTCCAAATTGACGAGAAAAAATCCGTGAAAATCCGCCCAATCCGTGTCATCCGCGTTCCCATCCTCCTCGCGTCCCACGATTCTTTCAGCGACAAAAATTTTTCT
>CAZHLB010000883.1:0-3047 GCA_964533005.1 uncultured Saprospiraceae bacterium | reverse complement strand
CAACTTTGAAGGGCGTTTTTTTTGTGCCGGAAGGCTGGTCCGCGGTGCGATTGGTCAGGAATGGCTGCTCGTTCATGCGGCAAAAGTAATTGGTGATTGGTGATTGGTGATTGGTGATTGGGGCGCCCCAATCACTAATCACCAATCACCAATTACCAATCCATCGAAAATTATCCACACCCTGTCACCTGTACTTTTCTGACCGTCAAATAGGCAGCTCATCTGGCAAACTTGTTGACCCTTGAAAAGTTGTTAGTTTGCAAATGGCTTGCAGCCATGCAAAAAAGAAAAGTGGGAACGTTTAGTGGGCGCCAGTTGCTCGGCTGCAATTGAAATTCGATGGGAATTGATGTTTGGAACCGCCCAATCACCAGTCACCAATCACCAATCACAAAAAAATGACCTATCGCAAAACCGCTAATTTTCGAATTGACTCCCTCGCAGGCGTCCTGATTTTCGTCGCCTTGCTGGTGGCAATGTTTTTTTTCCTTGCTGCACTTTTCCGGATTATGCTTTGGATTGCGCCTTTGCTGCTGATTGCGGCGTTCATCATTGACCGTTCGGTGGTCATCAATTATGGCAAATGGCTGGTCAAGACCGTGAAAACCAATCCGTTGCTCGGCATCGGCGCCATACTTTTTACGCTTTTGGGCTACATGGTGGTGTTCCCGTTCTTGTTTGCGAAGGCATTGCTGAAGCGCAAAATCAAGGACGTGAATAAAAAACACGAACAGCAACAGCAAGGCGAACTGATTGATTTCGAGGAAATTGAAAGCAAACGCAACACGCAGCTATATGAATTGCCGAGGCTGGAAAAGAAGGAGCGGCAACGGAGCGAATACGATAATTTGTTCGAGTGAACTTGTCGGATGAAGCAAAAAAAAATGGTCGGGTGGCGCTGCTGCCCGACCATTTTTTTTTTGGCGATTTGTGAGACAACCGATAAGTGCAGGCGCAATACCCTCGACAGGAGTGGCAACTTTCGGCGACCACTTCCCGTCGAAGGCTGCCAATAATAATTTGCTTTTGGCTGGCGCAAGCAGGCGCAATGGCAGGCAGGTCATTCCATCCAACTCAACTCAGTAGCAACTGCCTGCCATTTGCCTGCTGTAATTTAATTGCCGCCCATGTCCACCGGGACGCCTTCGCAAATCAATTGACCGGAGAGGTTAAAATGGAGCAATGCTTTGATGTCGCCAGCATCCGTTGAGACGATTTCCACCAGGTAACCAGTCTTGTTCGACGGAAATATGATTTTCCAAAAGACCGGGTAAGCCGCATCGCCAAAGTTTTCTTGAACGTATGCTTTGATTTTTTCGAGGGCTACGTTCGAAGTGCTCAACGTCGCCGAAAAGGAGGGTCCTCGCTCCACCAAGGTGTTGTTGGAAAACCTGCGCACCTGTATTTGGTATTTACCCTGGAGCATGCCTTTTTGGAGGTACACTTTTTCATCGCAGAAATGAAAGACGATGGCGCCCAGGCTGGCAGGCTCACCTGGATTTTCAGCGATGGCATCGTTGATTGCAGGTTGTGCCAGCGCAACGGCAGGCGTTTCGGATGGTTGGAGGTTCTCTTTTTGGCAGGCGCTGACGAAGAGAGTGACTGCGAGGAGAAGAATTACTATTGGCTTCATGATTGAAAGATTTGAAATGGTATGATTCAGATTTTCAGGCAAAGTGCAGCCTCGACCGGAAAGGCAAGCCTTGCCGGCAGGGTAGAATTTTCAGGTGGTCACGGTATCGGATAAAGTCAATTTTGCCGGGCAGGAAAGCCCGGCAATTGGGCAGTGCCAGCCTTGCGGCTGGGTAATTTCAGTCGGTGCCGAAAAGCAAGAGCGGCACTTTTGGCGTCCCATCCACCGTCAAAAGTTGAACGCTGGCTTCCACGCAAGTTCCTTTTTGCAAAGCGGAATACCTGCTGGTGGCTCGGTAAATGCCGGTTTCGGAATTGAGGTCGGCGGCTGGCGGAAATGCGGAAATGGTCGAGCGAGGCACTGCGCTGCACGGCATTTTATCTCCCATATATTCCTGTTGGACTGTCGAGTTATTGCGAAGGGCGCTGCCTTGAGCGGAGCGCAGTTTGCCAAGTTGGGTTTCGACGCCAGTGGAAAGGTCTTTTATCGAGGCACTCCATGCTTGTCCGTCTGCATTATTGTCGGCTTTCACAATGCGAAAGCGGTAGGTGTGCCCCTCCTCGATGTAAAAGATGGCTTGCAGGAATTTGCCGCCCAGCCCGAAAATGGCAGTACCGTCGTTGCTGAATTCTCCGAAAAACGGGTCTGAGTTCGTCAGCAAGCCAATCTCTGCGACCTGGTTCGTTCCGACAAGCCCCACTTTCATTGCCGTGTAAGTTGAAGGAGCGATGTCTTCCATTTTGACTTTCTGGTCAAGGTTGCTGAAGTTTTCGCCATCCCATTTGTACACAACCGTTGCGATGCCTCCCGTATGGGCATCTGCCCGAGACGTCACGGAGCCGCTTTCATCAGTTTGGACAGCCAGTTCCGGCATCAAGTCGGTGTCTTTGGCGCAGGCTGCGGCGAGCAGTGCAAAGCCAAGCGCCCATGCTAACTGTTTCATTGTCAAAAGTTTTTGCCTGCAAAACTCACGAAAGGCTCGCTTTCATCTGTGTTGCAAGGTAGATGAATGAAGAAGGTTAAAGAATTCGATATTGACCTTTGACGTACCGGAATTTCAATATTCAGTGGAAAAATAGAGGCGGAGAAATCACCTCAATTTTGTTTGGCGAGCACCAGCCGTTCCAATCCGGGCGCTGCTTTTCATTGTGATAGTTAGGATTTGGATATCCCCGATGATTCGGGACGGGCAAGAATTAATGAGATAAGAAGATGCTCCCAATGTATCGTCGTTTCGAACGGATTGCCGGAAGAATTTACCGGCGGTCAGATTCAATTCATTGCAGGCAAGTTTCAATTCATATCTGGCAACAATCGCCGGGGCTGCCTACTTGCCTACCTTGACAATGTTACATTAGATTTTTTGGCTGAAAGTAAAGTGTCGAGCCTAAAGCTGACAGGTGGTTTTTTAATT
>CAZHLB010000882.1:0-3061 GCA_964533005.1 uncultured Saprospiraceae bacterium | reverse complement strand
CGGCGGGCTACTGGAATCCTGCTGGACTGGCGAGTTTTGGCGAAGAAAAAGGCTTGCAAATCGGAGCCATGCACGCCGAATGGTTCGCCGGGGTCGGCAAGTTCGACTACTTAGGAATGACGCTTCCCTTTTCCAATCGCAACCGGCGGCTCGGCATATCGCTCATCCGCTTCGGCATTGATGACATCCCGAACACATTGAGCCTGTACGAAGACGACGGCAGCGTCAACTATGACAATATCGTGTCGTTTTCGGCGGCGGATTATGCCTTTCTCGCCAGCTACGCCCAGCGCATGAAGACCAAGGAGAACCGCCATTTTTACCTCGGCGGCAACATCAAAATCATCCGCCGGGTGATTGGCTCCTTCGCCAATTCGTGGGGCTTCGGCATTGACTTGGGGGCGCAATACCATGTTGGAAAATTGCGGCTGGGCTTGGTCGGCAGGGATTTGACCAACACGTTCAATGCCTGGCACGTGACTTTTTCGGAGAAAGAAAAGGAAGTGCTGCTCGCCACCGGCAACGAATTGCCCGACATCAATTCGGTGGAAGTCACCCGCCCGCAGGTGATTTTGGGCGCAGGCTACCAGTTTCAATTCAAAAAAGTCAGCGTCTTGCCAGAGTTAAATTTTGTGGCAACAACTGATGGCAAGCGAAACACCCTGCTTTCCAGCGACCCGGTGAGCATTGACCCCAGTCTCGGCGTGGAGGTGAATTACAACAGCTTCCTGTTCCTGCGGGCAGGCGTCAGCCAGTTTCAAAAAGAGAAAGATTTTGGCGGCTCGGAAAGCTACATTGCACGACCGGCAATCGGGGTCGGCTTGCAGCTTTTCAGCCTTCGGGTGGACTACGCTTTCACCGATTTGGGCGACTCGCAAGACCGGTATTCGCACGTGATTTCACTGCAATTGGACTTGAAGCCGAAAAAGGAAAACCAATGACAAATTGGCAGTTTGTTTGGCGGGCCTTGAAATAGCTGAAACAACAATTTGCAGCCAAAAAAGAATGAAAAATTTAATTGCCCGATGAGTTTTGAATTTTTGAAAACACTTTTACCTTGCCCTCACAAAATCAGCGGCAGTAAGTTGCCGCCGAACTTTGAAAGAAACGACCGCACAAGTACTATCCTTCTAAATGTTTTGACTCAACATTTCTCACGTTAGGACTTGATTTGAAATGCGACTAGGGCGGGCTCCAACCGTTGACTTGTCCGGTTTCCTCCCTTCCCACAGACACTTAGTCAGGGTCGGCAGGAACGAGGAGATTACCGAAATCATTTCGACTATCCTATCCATGATTTCAGGGGTCTAAAACGCCCACGTACTTGTGTGGTTTTTTTTTTGCCCTCCGCCGGCCTTCCGACTGTTTCCTTCCTTGGATTTATCTCATCGCTGCTTGGATTCGTGTAAAATTTTGCTGCATTTCTGCCACTTTGGGGCTACCTTTCATCCGCTTTTGAACTAGGATTCTCAGGATGTGAAAGGATGTGAAAGGATTTTCGTAAGAATCCTATCATATTCTTTAAAATCCTGAAAATCCTGGTTCACCAAAATTTTTCAACATGGATCTTTCAATCATCATCCCGCTCGTCGTTGCCCTTCTAATTATCTCATCGGGCTTGTTCACTGTAAAGCAGCAATACGCCATGATTGTCCAGCGTCTGGGCAAGTTTCATAGCGTCCGCCAGGCAGGCTTGCAATTCAAAATCCCCTTCATTGATACCATTGCCGGCAGGATTAGCCTGAAAATCCAACAATTGGACGTGCATGTGGAGACGAAAACGAAGGACAACGTTTTCGTCGGCATCAAGGTCTCCGTGCAGTACCGCATCTTGCCGGATAATATTTTCGATGCTTTTTACAAGCTGCATAACCCGACCGAACAAATCACCGCCTACGTCTTCGACACCGTCCGGGCAGAAGTGCCTAAAATGAAACTCGACGATGTGTTCGAGCGCAAAGACGACATCGCTCATGCCATCATGCGGGAGCTTGAAGAAGCCATGAACGACTATGGCTACGGCATCGTCAAGGCATTGGTCACCGACATTGACCCGGCGGCAGAAGTCAAGCAAGCCATGAACCATATCAACTCCGCCGAGCGCCGGAAAACCGCTGCCGAATACGAAGGCGAGGCTGAAAAAATCCGCATCGTCGCCAAAGCGAAAGCCGAAGCCGAAAGCAAGCGCCTGCAAGGTCAGGGCATCGCCGACCAGCGCCGGGAAATTGCCAAAGGCTTGGAAGAAAGCGTCGGAATCTTGAACCAGGTGGGCATCAACTCGTCAGAGGCGTCCGCCCTCATCGTCATCACGCAGCACTACGACACGCTGCATTCGCTGGGCGAAAATTCCAAAAGCACCTTGATTTTGCTACCCAATGCGCCAAGCTCTGCCAGCGATATGCTGACGCAAATGGTGACTTCTCTCGTAGCAGTAAGGGATTTGGAAAAAGTACCGGCTTTGGCAAAAACCAATGGAAACCTGGTCGCACAGCAGTAATCGTTTAGGCAGGTTTAGCGAGGTTTAGAAAGTTTAAAGGGGGCAATTTTCTCAGGAAATTGCCCCTTTAAACTTTCTAAACCTCACTAAACCTGCCTAAACCAACCTCTCCCTGCCGATGTTTCCCTGCCGATAAAAGCATTCATTACTTTTGTCGCACAAAAAAAATCTGAAACATGGTAGATACTTCGGCAGCAATTCAACCCATCAGCCTCACGAGCGGGGCGGTGAATCAACTCAAGCGAATTCAGCAAGAGCAAAATATTCCCGATGACCATGGCCTTCGGGTCGGCGTCAAAGGCGGTGGCTGCTCTGGCTTTTCCTACCTTTTGGGCTTCGACAAACAGACTGACAACGATGAGGTGCATGAAGTGAACGGCATGAAAGTGCTGATGCAGAAGGCACACGCCATTTATTTGCTCGGAATGGAAATTGACTGGGAGGAAGGCTTGAACAACCGGGGTTTCGCATTCAAAAATCCCAACGCCACGTCCACTTGCGGTTGCGGCACTTCATTTTCAGCATGAATGAGGGACACAGAGTATCAGTAAAAGTTGATAAAAG
>CAZHLB010000881.1:0-3064 GCA_964533005.1 uncultured Saprospiraceae bacterium | reverse complement strand
CGCGTCATCCGCGTTCCCATCCTCCTCGCGTCCCACAAGAATTGTCTGAGAACTACTTTTATCAACCCTTATCAACGGAAAGGAAAACTAAGCGGAGGCATCTTTTATCACCTGCACCAGCAAGTGCGAGACGCCTAATTTCTTAGCCACAGCGGGAACGGAAGCCCTGGGCTTGGCGAGTTGAGCCACGATGAGCGGCTCCTTTTTCAGTTGCGCCTGAATGTCGAGGACGAAAGAATGGCTGACTTCGAGCAGGTCTGCAATCACGTAGGCGTCGAAGTTTTTGAGGCTCATTTTGCGGATGGCGGCAATGGCTTTGAGCAATTGACCTTCTTCCATGCCTTCGCCCCTGCCTTCTTCCCTGCCTTCTTCCCTGCCTTCTTCTTTGCCGAGTTGAATGCCTTGTTCCCTGCCGTCCTCGATGCCGAGTTGGTACTCTTCACTCTCTTTGATTTGACGAACGATGTCTGGCGTGATAGTCATGTTCTTGATTTGTTTTACAGTTTGTGCCCGCAAATTACGGAGCATGGAGAAGATTTTCAATTGGTTGATGAACTTGTAAAGCGAGTTGCTTTTGCCACGCAAAAGCACCAGCCGCTCCAAAATCAGGCGAATAATTTCCTCTCGGCTCATCCCATCGGGGTTGCAGAGAATGCTCCACACGACTTCCTCTGGTTTGTCGGAATAGACGAATTCCCGGAAGCTGATTTCGTGCAGTAAATAGACAGGGTAAGTGAGTTTCAAGCCGCAAAAGCTGACGTTGCCGGTGATGTTTTTAGGCTCGCCTTCCAGCAGATAGACCATGCGCAAGTCAACGGGCAGCTTGTATTTTTTGCGTAGCGCCCCCACGTGGTAAAGCATGGTGTCGTCCGTGTCTTTTTCATCTTTTGCCTCGAACTCGATGGGCAGCAGGCAGCCGTCGGGATACTCGTCGGTATAGACGATTTTGAGGAAGTCCTGCTCCCCTTCCTGGGTGGTTTGCACCCTGACTTCGGGCGGGTTTTCCATTCGGTTCGCCTTGATTTTCATCACTTTGTCGAGGAGGGCGTGCGTGAGGGCACGGAGGTTTTCCTTGATGATTTTGTCAAACTTGTTGCCCTCGAAATCGCCGGGTTTGCGGCGGGTTCGTTTTCTTGTTTTTGCCATGATGATGTGTAGTTTCGTTCTTAGTTGGAGCGAAACTAAAAGATTTTCCGGTCGGAAAGGCTTGGGGAAGAAGACAAAGCCAGGTTTCCGGTTTTTTGCACCCGCTCGCAGCGTTGACGGGGCTTTTCGTTATGTTGCTTACCTTCGCCGACATGAAAAGATTACCAGTCGGCGAGCCTATTTTCCGCAACATCATTGAAGGCGATTTTCTGTATGTGGACAAAACGGAGTGGCTTCATCGCTTGGTGACAGGCAGTAAATTTTACTTTTTCCCCCGCCCCCGGCGCTTCGGCAAGTCGCTGCTCACCTCCACGCTCAAGGAATTGTTCCTGGGCAACAAGGAGCTTTTCAAGGGCTTGTGGATTTACGACAAGTATGATTTCAAGCCGCACCCGGTGGTTGTGATTTCCATGAATGACCTTGATTTTCGGGATAAAACATTGACAGCGTCCTTGAGCGACCGGCTGGATGAAGTTGCCCGTCAGAATAAGTTGGTTCTTTCCAGTGAAAGCCTGAAGGATAAGTTTTCAGAGCTTATTCAAACGCTGGGTCAGCAACGGGGGCAAGTCGCCGTTTTGATTGACGAGTACGACAAACCTATCACCGATTACATGGATAACTTGCCGCAGGCAATTGAAAACCGGGAAACACTGCGCAACTTTTATGGCGTGTTGAAAGGGCTTGAAATTGCGCCGCATTTGCGTATGGTTTTCCTCACGGGCATTTCCAAGTTCTCGAAGGTGAGCCTGTTTTCGGAGTTGAACCAGTTGAAAGATTTGACATTGGATGACGCCTATTCCGGCATGGTGGGCATCACTCAAGTAGAATTGGAACATTATTTCGCCGACCGAATCGAGGAGATGCAAACCAAGACTGGCTTGCCGAGGCATGAATTGTTGGAGAAAATCAGGTTCTGGTACAACGGTTACTCCTGGGATGGCAAGACCTTGCTTTACAATCCTTTCTCCATTCTTAACTTCTTCGACAGCAGGGCTTTCCGAGGTTTTTGGTTTGCCTCCGGTACGCCGTCCATGTTGGTGAAAATTCTGAAAAACAGGCGGGAACTGCTGGATGAACTGGAAGGGAAAACCGTCTCTGAGGCTTTCTTCGACAAGTATGATTTTGAAAACATAGACCTTCATTCTTTGATGTTCCAGACGGGATACCTGACTATTCAAAAAGTGACCGAGCGTTTAGATACGGCTTGGTACACGCTCGGCTATCCGAACCAGGAAGTTCGCAATGCTTTCAATCTGAGCTTGCTGGAAGGTTTCGTCAACAAACCGCCCAGCCTCATTCACGATGCGCTGTTTCACGTGCAGGAAGCCTTGTTCGATGGCAAGCCGGAAGCCTTTGCGCCCAACCTCAAGCCGATTTTCGCTGACCTTTCCTACGAAATGCAACCCAAAGATTGGGGCGACCCGGAAAAGTTATTCGCTCAGTGGGAAGGTTATTTTCAGACCGTCACTGTTCTGATTGTCAAGTTTTTAGGCGTGAACGTCCAGTCGGAAGTCAGCAAGTCGAAAGGCAGAATTGACGCTGTTTTTGAAACGCCCAAATTCATCTACATCGTCGAATTCAAGCTGGACGGCACGGCACAGCAGGCGATGGAACAAATCAAAGACCGGGACTACCCGGCGAGTTTTTTGCAAAAAGGCAAGCCAGTCTTCCTCATCGGCATCGCCTTCGATTCAAAAGAGCGCAACGTGAAAGAATGGCTGGTGGAGGAGGTTGGAGAAGCCACCTTTCCGAAAGTTTGATACCGATAGCTATCGGTATCGGAAAGGTGGCTTCTTGCAAGCATTTTTCTCAACCTGAAATCCGCCAAACTCAAACAAAAACTTTCCCCTCCCGCTTCCCGACGCCACTTAAGTACCTCGGCTGATTTATTCGACACTTTCGGTTAGTTCGAGTTTCG
>CAZHLB010000880.1:0-3065 GCA_964533005.1 uncultured Saprospiraceae bacterium | reverse complement strand
GTGGCTGGTACTTTTGAAGAAGGATTTCGAAAATGGCGAGACTGCTCAACGTGGGAAACAATAGCGTTGTGTTGGCAAGAATGCTTTGATAAAATTGAAAAACCTTGGCAAAGGGCTGATTTTGCTTGGAAAGCACGGCGAAGAGCTCGGAGATGTTTTTGGTGGTCGTGAAAAAGTCAAAACCAGGGTCGCTCAGGTGCGCAACGGCTTTTTGATGAAAGGAAGAATTGGCATCATAGGCATACACGAAAATGTTCGTGTCCAGCACGGTCTTAGTTTTCGTAGGCATAATCTCGAATATTTACCTGGTCGAGCCTGCCGCCCAGGTTGCCAATGCCAAAAGCCCAGTCTTGTTTTTCAGGCTTTGGAGGCTTGTTTTCTTGAAATTTAGGTTGTAGCGTAAAATATTGAACGCCACTTTCTTTCAGGAGCTTAACCACCCGGAGAAACTCTTCGGCGCTTTTAAAATGAAGAACAAATTCTGCCGTCATGATGAAAAATTTTTACAAAGAAATTCAATAGTTCCCGGCTCTCCAAATCACTGGAGAACTTCGAACCACCGCTTTCATTCAAAACAGCGATTGCATGAATAACGAATCCACCACGCCCACCAAAACCGCCCAAATCCTCGCCAAACAAAAAAAATACCTCTGGCCCAACCACCTCCTTTACTACACCGAGCCGCTCCCCCTGGAACGGGGCGACGGCATGTACGTCTGGGACGTGGAAGGCAAAAAGTACCTCGATTTTTTTGGCGGAATTCTTACCACCAGCGTCGGGCACAACCGCCCCGAAGTGGTCGAAGCCGTCCGCCAGCAAGCGGAAAAACTCATTCATACTTCCACGCTTTATCCCAACGAGGCGCACGTGAATTTGGCGGAAAAAATAGCCGCCATCGCCCCCGGCAAGCTGCAAGTTTCCTACTTCACCCCCTCCGGCACCGATGCCGACGAGACCGCCGTTTTCCTGGCGCAAGGGCACACCGGCTACCAGGAAATCGTCGCTTTGCGGCATGGTTACGCCGGTCGCAGCGCCATCGGAATGAGCCTCACCGGGCAGTCGCCGTGGCGAATTGGCGGGACGCATATTTTGGGAATTAAGCACGCTTTAAATCCATATTGCTATCGCTGCCCGTTGAAAATGACCTATCCAAGCTGCGGCGTCGCCTGCGCTCAGGACGTGGAGGACACCATTAAAACCACCACTTCCGGCAGGATTGCGGCATTTATAGCAGAGCCAATTCAAGGCGTCGGCGGCTTCATCACGCCACCGCCGGAGTACTTCAAAATCGTGCAGGAAATCGTGAAAAACTACGGCGGCTTGTTCATCGCCGACGAAGTGCAGACGGGCTTCGGGCGCACCGGCGAGCATTGGTTTGGCATTTCTCACTGGGGCGTCGAACCGGACGTGATGACGATGGCAAAAAGCATCGCCAACGGCTTCCCGCTCGGCAACACCATCACCACGCCGGAAATCGCCGAAAGCACCCGCAACGCCGGACTGACCATCAGCACCTTCGGCGGCAACCCGGTTGCCTGCGCCGCCTCGCTCGCCGTGCTGGATGTTTTGGAAAAAGAAGCCAATCCGCAGCGGGTGGCGCAAGTCGGCGCATTGCTGCGCAGCGGGCTGGAACGCCTGGCGGAAAAGTACCCGGTCATCGGAGAAGTGCGTGGCATGGGCTTGATGCAAGGCTTGGAATTGGTGAAAAACCGGCAGACAAAAGAGCCTTCGCCGGAAGCCACGAAGCATCTTTTCGAGGCGACAAAAACGCTGGGTCTGCTGATTGGGAAGGGCGGGATGTATGGCAATGTGATTCGGATTTCGCCGTCGATGACTGCTTCGGAGGAAGATGTGGCGACGGCGGTGGAGTTGCTGGACAAAGCTTTTGCCGAAGTTCAGCGGGCTGTGTAAAAACCCATCCAAAAGGATTTTTTCAACCGTACAACTCAAAAAAAATCAGTGTTTGTTTTTTCATATTGACTTATGAAACATCCTCGACTGTATGAAAAATTGAGCCTCAGTACCTACAAGGCTGAATATCAAAATAACCTCCGAACGTAGGATAAAAAAAGAAGCGGCGCTCCTCCTGCACGAAGAACCGCCGCCCCTTCACTAAATCGTTAGTCACTTGCCGGTGGAAAAAATGAGGATGTATCCAAAACGGCTGCCCTCCCCGGTATCTCTTGCGGCTCACGGATGAATCAATCGGTTTGCCTTGCTGAATTCAACAGGACGAACTTTGCCGACCTCGCCGCTTTGCCTTCCACGCGTACACTCAGCCAGTAAAATCCGTCCCTCAGATTTTCCAATTGGAGCGCTACCGCCCCTTCGGGCAATGTTTCAAAGTGCTGTTTTGCCACCACGAAACCCAGCGAGTTGATGACTTGCACCTCAGCCTGCCTGCCAGTCGCTGCTTCCAGCGAAATCCAAATCTGCCCACTTGCCGGGTTTGGAAACACTCGAAAATCTTTGTGCAAATCATTTCCTGATGCAGCTTCATGTGGCTGAAAATCAATGCCATAAACCTGTTTTTCCACCTCGATGTAATCTTCAGCAAACCCATCGTCATCGGGCGCAATCAGGTTGGAAGAGCAATTGGCATTGCCACAGGAACCGAGGAAATCGCCATGCGCAAGGTGAGCGGCGAGGGCATTGTAGCTGACGCAAATGGTGTGACTGTTTGCCGGGTTGCCGGGCGGGACGTGGCAGATTTTTACCTTGTTGTTCCCACATTTCCAGGCAGCGATGATTTGGCTGTACGAAGGCGGGTAGGCGCAGTCGGGAAGCTCGTCTTCGTCGTTGTCAATGGCATCGTTGCCGCCGGGGCAGAGGTCGTCCTCGTCCGGGACGCCGTCGCAGTCGGCATCGCCGGTAGGCGAGCAGACGATTGCACCGGGAGGGCTGTTCGTGCCCGGCGGGCAAGCATCGCATTCCGTCTGCCCGAAGTCAGGGTTGAAGTAGCCCGCATCGCAAGTCAGACAGGCAGCTTGACCCGTCAAATTGGAGAATTTGCCCGGCGGGCAAGCATCGCATTCCGTCTGCCCGAAGTCAGGGTTGAAGTAGCC
>CAZHLB010000879.1:0-3074 GCA_964533005.1 uncultured Saprospiraceae bacterium | reverse complement strand
CGCCACCGCCGACGCCGGCCCCCCCCGGGGGAGGAGACCCCTTGCGCCCCGGCGGATTTCTCGCAGGTCGTTTCTGACTTTTTTCTTCCAGGTTTTAAATGATTGACGCTGCTTTTCGAAGAGGTTTTCAGGTGACGCTTTGGAAAGAGCAGTGGTTTGGACTTGCACCTCCTGCCGGACGACAGTTGCTGGCGCTTCATAAATCAAAAAATTGCCAGCCGCCACGTAAAACAGGAAAGACGACGCCACGAGCAAGCCATCGCAAGTTTTTTGACGAACAAAAACAGGGCGACGGGCTATGCCTTTTCCCACCATCGGGTAAAAAAAGTAGCCTGCCAAAAACAAGCTGCTGCTAACCAGCCATGTGTTTTGAAAAATTGCAGCTCCATTTTCTGCCAGCACCAAGCCACCTAAAAATCCAAGGATGCCAAGCAGGATGCGATTCAGAGCGATGAGCCAGCGGGCTTGGCGGGGATGATGTTTTGCCCAAAGGGAAAGAGTCTTCATGGCGTTTCAATTTTTCAGCGAAAGGTAGGCTCGTTTTCCAATTGCAGACTTACTTTTCAGGCATGAAAAAAGGGATGAGGAATTAGGGATGTGAAATGAAAATCACCCATCATCCCTCATTCCTCGTCCCTCATCCCTAAAAAAAATTGCCATGAAAAAATCTACCAAAATCATCTTCTTCTTTTTTGCGCTATTCGCAAGCGTCCTCCTGTTTTCCTGCGCCGATGCCGAATCCGTTGAGACCTGCGTCAAAGGAACCAAATACGGTTTCATTTATGGGCTGATGCACGGCTTCATCACACCTATCAGCTTCATTGTCAGCCTGTTTCAGGACAACGTGGCGATTTATGCCGTCAACAACACGGGCGGTTGGTACGACTTCGGGTTCCTGCTCGGCTCCGGCGGATGGGGATTTTTTGCAGGGTCGAAGTCAAAGAAATGAGTCGGTCAATCTGCTGGCTTAGGTTCGATGATGACGTGCCTTCCGAGCAGGCAGCCGGTGATTTTCCCAGTGTGCTTGACGAAATTATCGAGCGTGAGGTCGCCTTGTCCGCAGGTTTGAACAGGCAATAAATTGCTGAGAGAGAGGCGCTTACCTTTTTGCTTTAACTCAAAAGCAAAAATGCGGGTGTCTTTTTCCGCCCGGCTGAGGAGGTAATATGCCGAGTCTGTTTTTACCACTTTCAAGTAGTTGAAAGCGACCGGCTGCTGGTCGTAGTTTTGGTAAAAGCTGGCAAGCTCGGCGGCGTCAACATGGAGCGAATTAGGTCGCTTGGTATTTGCCACCTTGATTTTGGAGGGGAGTTTTTTTTGAGCGGCGAGGTCTTGCGGTGCTGCAAGCAAGGCGAGGAAAGACAGAATCAATAACAAACGCATAAGTTGATATTGACACTGATTTCGCTGATTTGATTGATTTGCACTGAGACAAATCGGGATGTTTCGCCAACACGCATTTTTTTCAAACACATAGTCACATGAGTTCACATAGTTTTTTGAGAATCAGCAAACTATGTGTTCTATGTGACTATGTGTTTTAAAAAAATGCGTGTTGGTGAAACGCCCCAACATCTCTTCAGTATTAATCACTCAAATCAGCGAAATCAGTGTCCAAAAAATGTGAAACATGGACGAAACGAGACGCAAATTTATCAAAACAACTGCCCTTGCAGGCACGGCGGCAATGCTGCAACCTGTCCCTATTTTTTCAAAAGGAATGCCCGGTAAAAAAATCGTCGTGGCGGTGATGGGCGTGCGAAGCCGGGGGTTGGTGCTGGCGCAAAACTTTGCCAGGATGCCCGACACGGAAGTTGGCTGGGTCTGCGACGTGGACGAAAAGTACCTGGGTGAGTGCATTGTGGAGGTGGAAAAAATCACCGGCAAGAAACCGAAGGGGGAAAAAGACATTCGCAAAGTCCTCGAAAACAAAGACTTGGATGCCCTCGTCGTCGCTGCGCCCGACCATTGGCACGCACCGGCGGCGCTGATGGCGGTGCAGGCAGGCAAGCATGTTTACTTAGAAAAACCTTGCAGCCACAACCCACGGGAAGGCGAATTGCTGGTCGAGGCAGCTAAAAAATACAACCGCATCATTCACATGGGCAACCAGCGGCGCTCGTGGGGAAACGTGGTTCGGTGCATGGAAGAACTACACGGCGGCGTCATCGGCAAGGTCTATTTCGCCAAAGGTTGGTACTCGAACAACCGCCAGCCCATCGGTTTTGGCAAGCCTGCGCCCGTCCCGGTTGGTTTGGACTACGAACTTTGGCAGGGGCCCGCTCCACGTACTGCGTTCAGGGACAACATTTTACATTACAACTGGCATTGGTTCTGGAACTGGGGCACTGGCGAAGCCTGCAACAACGGCACCCATGAAATTGACGTGATGCGCTGGGGAATGGGCGTTGACTACCCGGTGCGGGTGGTCGCCAGCGGAGGTCGCTACCATTTCAAAGACGACTGGGAATGCCCGGACACGATGGTGCTGAATTTTGAATTTCCCGGCGGGAAAGCCATGACTTGGGAGCAACGTAGCTGCAACGTCTATCCCATCGAAGGCGACGGGCGGGGCGTGATTTTTTATGGCGAAAAGGGAACGGTGGTGCAGACTGGCAACGGCTACAAGGTTTTGAGCAACGACAACCCGGTAAAAATTATCAAAGAAGTCAAGCCGCCCGCCGAGCCTGCCGCCAACTCAACCAACGCCGCCAGCCCCGATGCCAACCTCGACGGCGTTCACGTCAAAAACTTCCTCGACGGCGTCCGGGATGGCAAACCAACGAGCAGCCCGATTTTGGAGGGGCACAAAAGCACGCTGCTTTGCCACCTGGGAAATATCGCCTGGCGAACGGGCGAGCCGCTGAAAATCAACCCTGCCAACGGGCGGATTTTGAACAACAAAAAGGCGATGAAACTTTGGTCGAGGGAATATGAAAAGGGGTGGGAAATGAAGGTTTGAGCAGAAATGTCATCTGAAAAAAAATGAAATTTTTCGAAATGTACGATTGAACCCGGCGCACATCTATCATCTTGTAACCGCCGATTTCAATCGGCGGGATTGCCAAAAGCTC
>CAZHLB010000878.1:0-3084 GCA_964533005.1 uncultured Saprospiraceae bacterium | reverse complement strand
CATCTCCCATTCCATCAACAATCATGTAATCATGTAATCATCAATCATTTAATCAGAAAAGGGGCGAATAAGAGTCACCTAAAATCAAGCTTCAATCACGTGGTGCTTCTCCACCCTTTTCCCAAAAATGGCTTCCAAATCATCCTGAAAAACCACCTCCTTTTCCAGCAGCCGGTGCGCCAAAGCATCTAATTCCCGGCGGTGCGCTCGCAGGATGTCTTTCACCCGCTCGTAGCAGCCTTCAATCAACTTGCTCACCTCCTCGTCAATCTTCCGGGCGGTGGCTTCGCTGAATGGTTTTTGCAGCATTTGCTCGTACCTGCCTGTGCTGTCGTAGAAGCTGACGTTGCCGATTTCCTCGTTCAAACCGTAATAGCTGACCATCGTGTAAGCCTGTTTGGTCACCCGTTCCAGGTCGTCGAGGGCGCCGGAAGTGATTTCGCCGAAGACGACTTCTTCTGAAGCACGCCCACCGAGGGCGGCGCAGATGCGGTCTTCCAACTCTGATTTCGTGTAGAGCGATTGCTCCTGCGGCAAGTACCAGGCAGCGCCGAGCGACTTGCCTCTGGGCACGATGGAAACCTTCAAAAGTTTGTCGGCATGAGGCAAAAACCAACTGGCGGTGGCGTGACCCGCCTCGTGCCAGGCGACGACCCGTTTTTCGCTGTCAGAGAGGATTTTGCTCCTTTTTTCGAGCCCCGCCACGATTTTGTCGGAGGCGTCGAAAAAATCCTGCATCGAGACGAAGTCCTTGCCTTGCCGGGCGGCGATGAGCGCCGCTTCGTTGCAAATATTGGCGATGTCAGCGCCGGAAAAACCGGGCGTGTGCGCCGCCAGCGTGTCGAGGTTGATGTCGGTATCGAGTTTGAGCGGTTTGGTGTGGACGATGAAAATGGCTTTGCGCTCGTTGAGCGTGGGCAGGTCGAGGATGATTTGGCGGTCGAAACGACCGGGGCGCAGCAGCGCACGGTCGAGAATTTCCCCCCGGTTGCTCGCTGCCAGCACGATGACGCCTACGTTGACGCCGAAGCCGTCCATTTCCGTCAGCAGTTGGTTCAGCGTGTTTTCCCGCTCGTCGTTGGTTTGGAAAGAGGCTGCCTTGCCCCGGCTGCGCCCGATGGCGTCAATTTCGTCAATGAAAATAATGCTCGGCGCACTTTGCTTTGCCTTGCGGAACAAGTCCCGCACCCTCGAAGCGCCCACCCCGACGAACATTTCTACGAATTCCGAGCCGGACATCGAGAAAAACGGAACGGCTGCCTCGCCTGCCACCGCCCGTGC
Source organism: uncultured Saprospiraceae bacterium (assembly GCA_964533005.1). Classification (GTDB taxonomy): domain Bacteria; phylum Bacteroidota; class Bacteroidia; order Chitinophagales; family Saprospiraceae; genus UBA6168. The sequence goes on along the minus strand of CAZHLB010000878.1, from coordinate 1,803 downwards.
CAGCAAAGTTTTGCCGGTGCCGGGAGGCCCGATAAGCAGGACGCCTTTCGGAATTTTTGCGCCGAGGCGGGTATATTTTTCAGGGTTTTTCAGAAAATCCACGATTTCCCGCACCTCGACTTTCACCTCCTCCAGCCCGGCGATATTGTCGAATGTCACGGTGGAGGTGTCTTTTTTGTATGGCGTGGCGCTGGATTTGCCGAAGTCGAAAGGATTCAAGCCGCCGGGTCCGCCGGGTCGCATTCGGTTGAGAATGAAAAACCACAAGCCGATGATGATGAGGAAAGGCAGCACCCAGCCCAGGATGTTGTTCGCCCAATTGGTGCGTTGCATATACTCGACTTCGATTTGGCTGCCGCCGGGGGCTTCCCGCAGGGTTCGCTCAAAGTTTTCCAGCGAGCCGATAGAGGCGTTGTAATGGGGACCCAGTTGGTCGGATTTGAACTCTTCGTAAGGCGGTTTGCCCAGTTTTTCCGGCTTGAGGAAAATCTCAGCCGTCTCCTTGTTCACGACCACGATTTTCTGCACGTCCTGCCGGGCTAAAATTTCCTGCTCGAACTTGGACAGGGGAATTTGCTTGACAGGCGTTTTGAACATCGAAGACGAGAATTGCCAGATGAGCAAAGCAGTGACGACGATGTAAATCCACAGGAAATTTCTCCCTCCGAAAACGTTGCGGTTTTCCGGCGAATCAGGCGGCGGAGTGCCGGGGGCGTTGTTTTTTGCCATAAACTTCTGAATTGATGGTTGTTGATTGCTGATTGATGGTTGTTGGAATGCGATTTTTGAGGCTGCTTTCAGGAAGCCCGCAAAAATCAATCGTTTTCAACCAACAGCAAATCCAATAGTTAACGAGGAGCTTTCCATTGTTGTTTAAAAATCGCCAACCGCATGAAAACTGTCGAGGAATTTGTTGCCGACCTGCCTGCCAACGAGCGTCCTATTTTGGAAACGCTTCGCCAAATCATCCTGGAAACTTTGCCGGAAGTGCGGGAGAAACTGAGCTACGGCGTGCCTTACTTTTATCGAAAAAGCCGGATTTGCTTTTTGTGGCCCGCCTCGTCGCCACTGGCTGGAAGATATGAAGGGGTGATGCTCGGTTTCTGCCGGGGGCATTTGCTTTCCAACGAACAAGGTTTGCTGGATTTGGGCAGCCGGAAGGAGGTTTCGACCGTGATTTTCAGCGACGTGAGAAGCATTCCGCAGGAGACGGTTCGGGAGGTTTTGTTGGAGGCGGCGATGGTGGACGAGCTTGCCTGATTTTGCCAAAACACCAATTTTGGCTTAGGTTTGAGGCATAAAAAATAGAGCCATGACCAGTGTACAAAAAATGCAATTGGAAATAATCCAGGAAATTTTGGAGGTTCAAGACATGAACGTTTTGGAAGACCTTCAAGCCATCTTGGATGAGTACACAAGCGAAGAAACGGAGAAAAAAAATGATTCTGTCTTTGCGTCCTTTGCTCCTTTGCGCTCTTTGCGGGAAAATGCCACTCCGTGAATCATCCAAAACAACTTCAATCATTCTCATACTTCCCATCCGCATACTCTTCTTTGCTTTCCTCGCCCGCCTGCAAAACAGCAACCACCTGCACCACCACCAGCAGCGAAATCGCAACCCCGGCGGCGGCGCAAACCTGCGCCGACACATTCCCGGCGAAAGCCATCACAATGACAACCAGCATCAAAGCCGTAAAAATTACGAGGGTGATAATTTTGTAGCTCATTTTTTGAGGTTTATGAAGGTTGGTAGTCAACCACTAAAGTGTTGTTGGTGTTGAATGTTCTTTGATAGACCAAAAA
>CAZHLB010000877.1:0-3085 GCA_964533005.1 uncultured Saprospiraceae bacterium | reverse complement strand
CGCCAAAAAAATCCTCCTGCTCCGGCATCCAAAAATCGAGGCGGAAACATTCGACAAAGCGAGCAAAGGCATCCGAAAATCGAGGCTGGACGAGACAGACACGACCGTCGTGAAAGACATTTTGAGCGACCGCTACATCGCCTTTGAAAAATTTGACCTAACGGAAGTGGGCGCTGTCGAACTTGGTTTCGTTGAAAAACCGGCGGCAGGTTGGCAGGTGGAGGTGCGGCTGAATGCGCCAGAGGGCGAGTTGGTTGGAAAATCAGTGCTGGCTGAAAAAATGCAGGTTGTCTTGAGTGGCAAAAATTTGGCAGGCATCTGCCCGGTTTACTTCGTTTTCAGGAATTCAAAATCGGCGGAAGCATCGCTCGGCGGGCTGGATTGGATTTGGTTTCGACGGAAAGATGTTCAATAAAAAAAGGAGGCAAACGCAGGTTTGCCTCCTTTTTTTTATTCAACCCACTCAGCGAGAGGGTTTTGTGCAGAGAGAAAAAATTTTTGCAAAATTTTTTCTCTCTGCTTGACGGTCAATTTGACTTCCCGCCCTTCTTTTTTGGCTTGCCAAAAACATCCGTGTCTTTTCGCTGGTCAAGTATCGGTTCTGGTCGAGGCGCTTCGTCCATCGTTTGATTGGCAATCTTTTCAATCCAGTGCCAGCGCCCATTTTCCAATTTATAAGCTTCATAAGTTCCGTCGGGAACCATCGTCATTCCTTGCCCGTAGGTGCCGCCGGTGGCAGTCAGGTGGTCGAACATAATCATCTCGTAAACCTCGTCGAAATTGAAGCGGACGGAGGCTTCGGCGGAATATTCCTGTAACAGCCGTTTTCGAATAGTCTGCTGCCCGGTCGAGTCTTCCTGCACAAAAACGGGCGCTCCAAAAAAGGCTTTTCCATCCTTGAAACTCAGCACGTCCGCCACTTTTCGCTTGTTGAAAAAAGTGTAGCCGTCGAAGCCGAACAGCAAGTATTTCCTGCCTTCCGCCGTGTCGAACTGGCGCAAATTGTAATAAATCGAGCCGTACCATTTGTCGGGGGTGAGCACTTCCTGCTCCACGTTTTGCACTTCGAATGAGCGGTCAATGAGCGGGAAAAGCTGCAACTGCGGCGTATTCATTTGAATAGCGCCGTAGTAGCGGTAGTCGTCATTATCTACAAAAAGTTGCCAGGTGAAAATGCGGAAAGTGCTGTCGGGCGGGTATAAAATGGAGACGGATTTTAATTCTTTGAAAGGGTAGGCGAAAGAGTTTTCGATTTTCAACGACTGCACAAGCGTCTTGATAAGCTTCTTGCAAGTGCCGAATCGGTTCTCCGGCAGCGAGTCGTTGATGACGGCGAAGGCGCACAAAGCAAGGGTGTCTTCGTATTCTTTGAGTTTGGCAATGTTGGCTTCGGAAGGAATTCCGGCAGGTTGCGCCTGCGCAAAAAAGCAGCAGGTAAGAGCGAAAAGAACAAGCGATAACTGTTTCATGAATTGCATTTTCGGATAAGAATGCCCTGAAAACGACGGAAAGGCGGGCTTAGTTTGTGGCGGGAAAATTGAAACGAGGCAAGTACATTTGTTTTCAAAATCAGAACATGAATAAGCAAGAACAAAACACGGACAAACTTGAGCACATTGAATACTGGAAAATTTCGGCAGGAAAAAGCCTGACTCCGGCAAAACATTTATTCGAGGCTGGCGACTACGTCGAGTGCTTGTTTCTTGCCCATCTGACGTTAGAAAAATTGCTCAAAGCGCATTGGGTAAAGGACAATACTGGGGATGTGCCGCCAAAAATTCACAATCTGCATAAATTGGCAAGTCAAACTCAATTGAAATTGATTCCAGAACAAATTGCCTTTCTGCAAAAGATGAACACTTTTCAAATGGAAGGGCGTTATCCAGATTATAATTTCAGTCTTTACCAAGACTTCGACGAGCATAAAACGAAGCAATTCCTCGAAGAAGCAGAAAATTTATACCAATGGTTACTCAGCAAACTGCCATAAGAATTGTCAAAGATTTAGCTGCCGATATTCGAGCCAGCGGTTTTCCATTGAAAAAAGCCATCCTTTTTGGCTCATACGCACGAAGTCAACAGCATACGTGGTCTGATATTGATTTGGCGCTTGTTGCAGATGAATTCTCAGGTGTAGCTCCTCTCGACTTGGAACATTTCGTCTATGTTCTCATCGGTGATAAAAAATACATTGACATCGAACCACACACTTTCAACACGGATGATTTTGAAAAAGGCAATCCTTTCGTAAACGAAATCAAGCGCACCGGCATCGAAATCTTCTCCGCCGAGCCTGCCCACCTGCAAGCCGCCTGAGTTTTTTCAAACTTCCAGGGCTTCTTCATCCACAATATTCCCGCCGAGGCAGCGGAGAATGCGGGCGGGGAAATTTTCCAAAATGCGGTAGTCGTGCGTAGCGAAGAGAACGGCGGTGTCGTTTTCGTTCGCCAGTTTTCGCAGCAGGAGGAGCAAGTCGTCCGAAGTTTCCGGGTCGAGGTTGCCGGTCGGCTCGTCGGCGACGATGAGTTCGGGATGATTTAGTAAGGCACGGGCAACGACCACTCGTTGCTGTTCGCCGCCGGAAATGGCATGAGGCATCTTGTCGTTTTTACCTTTCAAATCCACCTTTTCCAGCAATTCTTCGATGCGTTCCTGCATCTTTTTTTTGTCTTTCCAGCCCATGGCTTTCAACGAAAACAGCAGATTTTGCTCGACCGTACGGTCGCTCAGGAGATTGAAATCCTGGAAGACGATGCCCAGTTTGCGGCGCAGGAGGGGGATGGTTTTGCGGTTCAAAGTTTTGAGGTCGAAGCCAGCTACCGTGCCTTTTCCATGCGTCAGCGGCAGGGCAGCGTAGAGTGTTTTCAGCAGGCTCGACTTGCCGCTGCCGGTCTTTCCGATCAGGTAAACGAACTCTCCCTTGGTTATTTTCAAGTTGATGCCGCTCAAAATCAGGTTCTGATTTTGATAAACATTCACGTCGGAGAGATTGACAATGAGGTGGTTGGACATTTTTTAGAAGCCGAGCCTAAAGCTGACAGGTGGTTTTTGGATGTTGAAGTTGAAAAATTGAAAATTTTTCAAC
>CAZHLB010000876.1:0-3100 GCA_964533005.1 uncultured Saprospiraceae bacterium | reverse complement strand
CGGCACGCCAGACAGGACGGTTCCTCTGCGAGGATGACAAAAGCGGCTTGCAGACGGCACGCCAGACAGGACGGTTCCTCTGCGAGGATGACAAAAGCGGCTTGCAGACTTGCAGATAGTAGGGACGGCAAGCGTTTCTGGTTATTCTGTGGGCAAACAACTGGGTTTTGAACCCTGCCGACATTAAACTCAATGCAGTGACCAATTGAGAAACAAACTCGGCGTGAATCCAAGCAGGGAAACATTGGTCTCCAGCAGTTCCCCTTCAATCACTTCATATTCTTTGTACCACACGTTTTTCCTGCCGTACAAGTTGAAAATGGACACGCCGAGGTTGGCTTTCGAGTTGCCCATGCGGAAATCGTAGGTAGCAGAAAGGTCGAAACGATGGTAGGCGGGCAGGCGGAAGGCGTTTTTGCCACTCACCTCGAAAAAACTCGCCGTGCTGCCGTCCAGCAAAGTCACTTCGTAGTAGCCGACGGGGGCAGTGTAGGGTCTGCCGGTGGCGTAGATAAAAGTAGCGCCCAGCGTCCACTTGCCCATTTTGTAGTTGCCCACCAGTTTTAGCTCGTGCGTTTGGTCTTGGTTGGCATAAAACGGCTGGTCGCCGAAAGCCTCGAAATCGTATTTCACCTCGCCCAACGTGTAGCCAATCCAGCCGGTGAGTTTGCCTGTTTTCTTTTGCAGCAGCAATTCCAGCCCCTTCGCCTTGCCTTTGCCAGTGTAAAAAAACTCTTCGTAATTCAGCGTTGCGCCGGGCCCGAAGCCGGAGGGGGCGAAGCGGGTGGTGTATTCCGACAATCCGTCGAGCTTTTTAAGGTAAGCCTCCACGTCGAACAACCAGACGGGCGTCTCGAAGCTCACCCCGGCGATGTAGTGCGTGGCGGAACCAACAGGCACGGATTCATCGTCCGCCAGCAGCCAAAAATCACGGCTGCCCTGCTGGATGTCTTCCCGCACGATGCGGGTGGCGAATTGATTGTAGCGTCCCCATGCGCCTTTCAGCTTGATGCCTTTGCTGAACAGGTAGGTCAGCGAGGCTCTCGGCTCGGCGTAGAGCTTGCCGGTCACGCTGTACAGCGAGGTGCGCAAGCCGCCTTTGACGATGAGTTTTTCAAAAAACGTGTGCTTGTCTTGCAGGTAAAAAGAGTGGGTGAAGCCTTCGTCCAAGCGGTTCAGCACGTCGAGGGTGTCGTTTTGGAGGTAGTCGTACCGGATGTTGTTGTAGGTGGATTGCAAGCCAAAATCGAGTTGGTTTTGCCCGCTGAGTTGCCACTCGTTGTCCAATTTGAAGGAAAAATCTTTGAGGTCGTTGTGCTCGTAGCTGCCATTGGAGATGGTGAAAGTGCTGTCCGAACGGGTGATGGTCGTGCTGTTTCTGCGGTCTCGCTCGCTGTAATAGTTGGAGTAGGAGAGGTTTGCATTCGAGTAAAATTGCCCGTTCCAGCGGCGGCTCCATTTGGCAGCGGCGCCCCAGTTGCCCCACTTGGTCAGGTCGGTGCTGGTGCGCTGAAAATTGAAATTGCCAAAACCGCCGAATGCGCTGTTGTCGCTGTCGCGGGAGTTGTCGAGGTTGTCCTGCCCGTTGTAAAAGCTGAGGGAAACGATGTCTTTGGCAGTCGGGCGGTAAGTCGTTTTGGCGTTCAGGTCGTAAAAAAAGGAGCTGGGCTGCACCTGTTGCTGCCCGAAGCGCCTCCCGCCCGGCGGTTCCGGTTGGTTTTCGCCGCCGCCGGGACCCTCGCCGCCGATGTTGGTAAAATCCTCAAACAGGTTTTGGTAAAAACTGCTCTGAAAAGAGCGCCTGCCCGCCACCAGAAACGAGCCTTTGCCATCGGCGAAAGGTGCTTCCAGGAAACCGTTCACGCTCAAAAGGCTCAAACCCATGCCCGCGTTGAAGCGCTCCGTGTTGCCATCCTTGCCCGTCAGTTCGACCACGCTGGAAAGCCGCCCGCCATATTTCGCATCGAAGCCGCCTTTGTAAAGCTGGACGTCCTTGAGGGCGTTCGAGTTGAAGGCGCTGAAAAAACCGAAGAGGTGGTCCACGTGATACACCGTGAATTCATCAAAAAGCACCAGGTTTTGGTCGGGCGTGCCGCCCCGCACGTACAGCCCGGACGAGCTTTCGTTGGAGCCGCTCACGCCTGGCAGTAATTGCAGCGAACGAAAAATGTCCTTTTCGCCGAAGCTCGGCAAAGTCGCTACGGCAAGCGGCGTCATGCCGATTTTGCTGATGCCGGTGGAGGCTTTCAGCAACTGCTCCTCTTTTTCCGCCACCACGACCACCTCCTGGAGTTGCTCTCCCAAGACCTCCATTTCCAGCACCAATTTTCCCTTCGCATTGGCAGGCGTCAGGCGAAAAAAGCGGGTGTGATAGCCGAGGTATTGCAATTCAAGCAGGGCAGTGTCCGAAGGCACATTTTGCAAGGTGAAATAGCCGTCGCCATTGGTAGTTGCGCCGTTGTTCGTGCCTTTCACAATGACGGCGGTGTATGGCAAAGTTTCGCCGCTGTTTTTGTCTTTCACCGTGCCGGAGATGGTAATGTTGAAGTTTTTCGCTTCAAATTCGGAAGGGTCGAGGACGGTTTTTCCGAAGTTTTTGTCTTTGAAAATCACCACCGTTTTGGGCGGTTTCAGCCGGAAAGCCAAGCCTGTTCCTTGCAGCAGCAGCGTCATTGCTTCGTCGAGCGGACGCCGGGGAAAGGAGCGGGTGATGCGAATGTTCTTCACCAGGGCTTCATCGTATTCGAAGTTCAGTCGCTCGTTGATTTTCAGGTCAAGAAACACCAGGTCGAGCGGCTTGTCAGCGTAGTTCGCCTTGATTTTGATGGCAGTCATGTCTTGCGCCTCCGCCCTTGCGGCGCAGGCTAACAAGAGCAAGGCAATGCCTAAGCACTTGATTGCGAGTAGTTGGTAGTTCATATCCAGCGATTTTTACTTTGGTTGAAAAAGTCAATCAGGCAAGGCAATGACTTCTCTTTCGAGAAGCAGAATCGAAACCAAAGAGGTGGGCGAGTCAGGCAAATGGTTGGCAGGGGAGAAAAAAAATGGCTCATGTGGCGTCTGAGTGAAACATCTGTCTGCAAGTCTGCAAGTCGCTTTG
>CAZHLB010000875.1:0-3106 GCA_964533005.1 uncultured Saprospiraceae bacterium | reverse complement strand
CAAAAACCACCTGTCAGCTTTGGGCTCGACTCTAAAAAAGTGTCAACTACTTTTTAGCCTTCGTGAAACATCCCAAAATTTTTCTCCAAAAACCACCTCTCTCTGCCTGAGTTCTTGAGCGGGCAAAAGTAATTTTTACTGCAAATCCACCTCCCGGTAGGCTTGAATCACTGCCATTTCGCCCTCTTTTCCTGCCTTCGAGTTGCCATGCTCCATGCCGAGGACGCCGGTGAAACCTTTCTCGTGGATGTGCCGGAACAGGTTTTTGTAATTGATTTCGCCAGTCGTCGGTTCCTTCCTGCCCGGTTCGTCGCCGATTTGGAAGTAGCCGATTTCGTCCCAGCACAAGTCCATGTTGTGCGTCATTCTGCCTTCGTTGCGCTGCATGTGCCACATGTCGAAGAGAATTTTGCAGGCGGGGCTGTTCACGGCTTTGCAAAGCAGGAAGGTCTGGTCGGAGTAGCGCATGAACAGGTCGGGCGTGTCGCTCAAAGGTTCGAGCACCATGACCAAGCCGTGCGGCTCGAAGATTTCAGCACCCCGGCGCAGCGACTCGACGACGTTGGCAGTTTGGATGCCCATCGGCAAGTTCCGGTCGTAGTTGCCAGGGACGACGGTCATCCATTTGGCATTCACCCGCTTGGCAACTTCGACGGCTTGGCGGCAGGCAGCGGTGAATTTGTCCCGCCATTCTTTGTTGCCGGAAGTCAGTGAAGTGGACAGGGGCCAGTTGTCGAAAGCGACGACGAAGACGCCCATAGTCATGTTCAATTTTGCCATCGTTTCGCCGATTTGGGTCTGCATTTCTTTGGTTCTGCCCATCATGCCGTTGTCTTCCATGGCGGAAAAACCCTGGTCAGCCATGAATTTGAGCTGGTCAATCAAGTCCTTGCCCGCCGATTGCTCAAACATGCCGAAGTGAGGGGCGTACTTCATTTTGAAGGGGTTGGCAGCGGCGGAGGCTTCGCTGTTTTGCGTTGCAAAAGCAGGCGCACCTGCGGCGACGGCGGCGGTGGAGAGGAGGCTGTTTTTCAGAAAATTTCTTCTTTCCATGCGTTGGCGAGTTTTGTTGCGGACAAAAGGTGACACCTCGAAAATGCCCGAACCCGGCAGAAAAAATTGAAAATTTTTTCTGCCGGGTTCGGGCATTTTCGAGGTGTCACCTTTCGGCTCGGCTTTGAACGGAAAGGTATGGATGGATTTTGAAATCGGACAACCGGCAAAAAAATCGGCAGGTCGCAGTGACGTAGAACTAATTTCTCAGGTCGCCGTTTATCTTTGCCGCCCGCAAAAGGCAAGTCCGACACTTCACGAGTTCTCGGGACAAGTTTTGACTTTAGCCTTTTGACTTTTTACTTGAAGAAAAGGAGAGGTGCCAGAGTGGTCGATCGGGATAGTCTCGAAAACTATTGTACGGGTGACTGTACCGAGGGTTCGAATCCCTCCCTCTCCGCTGAAAATGAAAGCGTTGCAAGGTTGTTCCTGCAACGCTTTTTCTTTTCTGGTGATTGGTGATTGGATTGCCCAATCACCAATCACCAATCACCAGTCACCAATCACCAGTCACCAATCACGCCTTCAATTTCAGCAGCGCCACCGTCTCCACGTGGTGCGTGTGTGGAAACATATCCACCGGGCGAATTTTTTCCAGGTCATATTTTTCGGAAAGTATCAGCAAATCACGGGCTTGCGTCGCCGGGTTGCAGCTCACATAGACGATTTTTGGCGACGCCAGTTCGAGCAGCATCTTGTTCACGTTTTCGTGCATCCCGGCACGGGGCGGGTCGGTGATGAGCAGGTCGGGCTTGCCATGTTGCTCGGCGAAGGCAGGCGTCAGGATGTTTTTCACGTCGCCTGCATAGAAAGTGCAGTTGGTGGTGTCGTTGCGGCGGGCATTTTCCTCGGCGTCCACGATGGCTTCCGGCACCTCTTCGATGCCGACGACGTGGCGGCAAAATTTGGCAACGTACAAGGCGATACTGCCGACCCCGGTGTACAAATCATAGACATTTTCCTGCCCGGTCAGACCGGCGAACTCAACCACCTGGTCGTACAGGTTTTTCGCCTGCCGGGAATTGGTTTGAAAAAAAGACTTGGGCCCAATCTTGAACCGCACGTGCCCCAGTTGCTCCTCGATAAAGGGTTTTCCGGCGTGCAAAATCATTTCCAGGTCGCCCACGTAGTCGTTCAGCTTGGGGTTGATGCAGTAAAAAAGGCTGGTGATTTGCGGGCAACGGGCGAGCAGGGCGTCGAGGTACCGCTTGATTTTTCCAGGCTTTTCCAGATGAAAACTCACGATGACCATCAGTTCGCCGAGCGTTGTCAGGCGAATCATGACGTGGCGCATGATGCCTCCATTGGAGCGCAGGTCGTAAAACGGCAGCCCGTGCTCGACGGCAATTTCCTTGCAGGCGTCCCGCACGTCGTTCGACGGGTCGGCTTGTAGCCAACAATGTTTGATGTCGAGAATCTTGTCGAAAGCGGCAGGACGGTGGTAGCCGAGCACGTCATCGAGGTTGGAAACGCCCGCTTCCATTTCCGCTTTGGTGAGCCAGCGTTTGTTGGAGAAGGCATATTCGAGCTTGTTTCGGTAAAACGTGGTTGTGTCGCAAGGCAGGATAGGCAGGAATTTTTTTGGGCGAACCTTGCCGATGCGCTGGAGCGCATTTTTGACAATCAATTCCTTGTGAAACAACTGCGCCGGGTAGTTGATATGCATCCACCGGCAGCCGCCGCAGAGGTTGAAATGCTGGCAAAACGGCTCGATTCGTTCCTCCGAAAGCGAGTGATAATGCACGGCGTAGCCCTCCATGAATTCAGGCTTTTTGTTGGTCACGTGAACGTCCACGATGTCGCCGGGCGCTACGTTTTCCACAAAAAGCACCCTGCCGTCGGCGTCCCTTCCGACGCCTTTTCCCTTGTCCGCCATGCCTGAAATTTCTACCTGCTGGACGATGATTGGTTTTTTAATCTTTTTTGCCATCGAGTGATAATGAGTGTTTTTGGTTGCCGCATTCAGAAAGGCTGCGAAGGTGAGAAAGTTTTTTTGACACTGATTTCGCTGATTGAGGGGTGCCCGGTAGCACAGTCTTCAGACTATCCTGGG
>CAZHLB010000874.1:0-3106 GCA_964533005.1 uncultured Saprospiraceae bacterium | reverse complement strand
CACCAAATCACCAAATCACAATTATTTTTGGCGATTTGGTGAGTGGGACGTCGGACATCCGACGTCCCACGCACCAAATCACCAAATCACTATATCACCAAATGTTTACTGGCATCATCGAAGCATTCGGCGAGGTAAAAGCCATCCGGCAGGAAGGCAGTAATTTTCATCTCACCATTTCCTCGCTCATTTCCAACGAATTAAAAATTGACCAGAGCCTTGCGCACAATGGCGTCTGCCTGACAGTGGTCGGGTTGAGCGAAGGCGAGCACGTTGTCACCGCTGTCGAAGAAACCTTGCGGCGAACCAACTTGGGCGAACTGCGCCTCGGCAGCTTGTTGAACCTGGAACGAGCCATGCGAGCCAATGCCCGCCTCGATGGTCATCTGGTGCAAGGGCACGTGGACGCGACGGGGGAATGCGTTGGCATCGAAAACTTAAATGGTAGCTGGCGCTTCGACTTTGAATACCAACTCTCGCCGGGGCATTTGTTGGTGGACAAAGGCTCGATTTGCATCAACGGCGTCAGCCTGACGGTCGTCGAGCCGCAGGAAAATCTTGCTGCCGGGGTCGCCGGGTTTTCAGTTGCCATCATTCCGTACACTTTCGAGCATACCAATTTCAAGACCTTGCAAGTCGGCGACCGGGTGAATTTGGAATTTGACGTGATTGGAAAATACGTGGGGAAGTACCTGGCAGTCTTTGGAACATCAGGAGAGCGGTGATTTTTTCGAGGGGAATTTTTTGGGATGTTTCATCAACACGTTTTTTTTCAACACATAGTCACATGAGTTCACATAGTTTGCTGATTCTCAAAAAGCTATGTGAACTATGTGACTATGTGTTGAAAAAAAAAATCGTGTTGGTGAAGCATCCCAATTTTTTTCAAAAATTCTCTCGAATCCCCCCCAGCTCCCAAAATCCTTTCTCTTCCGATGCGGAAGTTTCTGCCTCTCATGCGTTTCACTTCCGTAAAAACTTCGCACCGCACCCGCCAAACATCAGGCACAACTCTACCTTTGGCACAAATACCCACTGGCACTCCATGCGCAAATTGGCAAACAATCTCTTCCGCTTTTTTCTTCGCAAGCGAATGCATCGCATCCGCCGCTTCATAGCGCACCCGCACCAGGTGCAGCGGGAGTGGTTCGACCGGCTCATCCTGACGGCAAGAGACACCGAGTGGGGTAAGCGGTTTGATTTTCAGCACCTTAAGTCTCCGAAGCAGTTTGCCAAAAGAATCCCGGTGCAGGATTACGAGTCGCTCAAGCCTTTCATTCAGCGCATGATGCACGGCGAGCGGGACGTGCTTTGGAACGGGCGGGTGCAGTTTTTCTCCAAATCCTCTGGCACGACCAGCGACAAGAGCAAGTTCATTCCCGTCAGCAGCCAAAATTTGCGGCAATGCCACCTGCGAGGCTCTTGGGACACGATGTCTTTTTTTTACCAACAGCGACCGGATGCACGGCAATTCGAGCGAAAAAGCCTCATCATGGGCGGCAGCCTGAGCAAGTTCGAGCCGTTTCCGAAAACGACAATCGGCGACGTTTCCGCCATTTTGTACTCGAACATGCCCTGGGTCGGGAGACCTTTTTTCACGCCTGATTTCAAGACTGTTTTGCATCCTGATTTCGAAGAAAAAATGGAGCGCATGGCGCAAATCGTCAGCCGCCAGGAAGTGGTTACGGTTGCCGGCGTGCCGACCTGGACGGTGGTTTTGTTTCGCCGCATCCTCGAAATTACCGGCAAGGAAAACATCCTCGAAGTGTGGCCCACCCTGCAAGGTTACATTCACGGCGGTGTCAGTTTCACGCCGTACCGCCAGCAATTCCGGCAGTTTTTGCCTTCCGACCAGGTGAGCTACCAGGAAATTTACAATGCGAGCGAAGGTTACTTTGCAGTTCAAAATAATTTGTCTGAGGACGACATGCTGCTGCTGCTCGACAACGGCGTGTACTACGAATTTTTACCGCTCGAAGAATGGTCTAAAGAGCGCCCGATTGCCGTGCCGCTCGAAGATGTGGAGGTGGGGAAAAATTACGCCATCGTGATTTCAACCAACTCAGGTTTGTGGCGCTACACACCCGGCGACACGGTGACGTTCACCTCGGTTTCGCCTTACAAAATCAAAATCACGGGGCGCACCCGGCAGTTTGTCAACGCCTTCGGCGAGGAAGTGATGGTAGAAAATACGGACAAGGCACTCGCCACGACCTGCGTCCAGACTGGCGCCATCGTCCTGGAATACACCCTCGCACCAATCTATTTCGAAGGCGCCGGTAAAGGCGGTCACGAATGGATTGTCGAGTTTGAGCAAGAGCCGTACGACCTGGCAAACTTCGCCCGCCTGCTCGACCAAAACCTCCAACGCATCAACTCCGACTACGAAGCCAAACGCTTCCGCAACCTGGCGCTCGAACCGCTCCGCCTGCGAGTTGCACCGCCGGGGACGTTTCACAAGTGGTTGAAAATGAAAGGAAAATATGGCGGTCAACACAAAGTGCCGAGGCTGTCGAACGAGCGGAAGTATGTGGAGGAGATTTTGGAATTTTTGAAAAAAGAGCCTGCCCGTTGAAACAGCTATTTATGGAAGAAAAGGAATTCAGCCCATCCAACGACTTGATTCTTCGTGAATTTGAAATCGTCCCGCCCGGCGACGAAGCGCCTTCCGAAGAAGAACTTTTCCAGCATCTCTGCGACCGCATCGCCTGGCTCATCGAGCACAACATGGAATACCTGCTCAGTTTGCTTTATCGAAATGACGTGGATGAGGGGAAGATTCATTTTGCCTTGTCGCCACTTGCACCGGAGCCTGCGAATGTAGGCTTGGCTCGGCTGGTTTTGGAGCGGCAAAAGCAGCGGGTTGCGACAAAAAGGCAGTTTGGGAAACAAGATTTGGACGACGTGGAAGATAGTTTGAAGTGGTAAGGGTTGGACTTTTTTTGGGGGTGACGAGGAGGAGTGAATTATCAAATTCACCTAAAAATGATGTGCAACCTGCTTGCCCGAACCCTTGGTTTTTGATTTGGACTTTCCTGCCAGACTTAGTTTTACCTGCCATTTTTCTTCAACATCAATTTCTTCAAAAATGAAACATCCGCTACTC
>CAZHLB010000873.1:0-3109 GCA_964533005.1 uncultured Saprospiraceae bacterium | reverse complement strand
GAGGTTCTCTGCGAGAATGACAAAGCGACTTGCAGACTTGCAGACTTGCGTGGGGGTATGGAGGTTCTCTGCGAGAATGACAAAGCGACACGCATACGACTCAGAGCGACTTTGAGACTTCCTTGCCGGATTTTAGTGGTGCGAATTTTCGCCTTACTTTCGCCCGCATGAGTCAAAAATCGCAGAACGAGCGCATCCTCTTCGGGCTGAAACTCAAGCAACTCCGTCGGGAGCGCAACTTGAATTTCGCCGCTTTCGCCCAGCAAACCGGCATGTCGGTTTCTTACCTGAATGAAATAGAAAAGGGCAAAAAATTTCCCAGCGAAGACAAACTTGGGCTGCTGGCGCAGGCGCTCGGCGTGCCTGCCGGGGAGTTGGTTTCGCTCGAATTCGACAAGCACCTGACGCCAGTCAGCGAATTGCTCAACTCCAACTTTCTCAACGAGTTACCGCTTGAACTTTTTGATATTGACCTCTCGAAAGTGGTGGAAATCATCGCCAATGCCCCTGCCAAAGTCGGCGCTTTCATCAGCACTTTGGTGGAATTGAGCCGGAACTATGCGCTGGCGGAGGAGAACTTTTACTTCGGCGCTCTGCGCTCATTTTTGGAGATGAACAACAACTATTTCGAGGACATCGAGCAGGCTGCCGCCGAATTCGCCGGGCAACATTGCTTGCCGACGGAAGGCTTGACCCCGGTTAACGTTTTGGCGAATATTCTCCAAAAACGCTTCGGCTACACCATCATCGAGGGGGGATTGAGCGAATTTCCGGAGTTGGCGGACATCCGTTCCGTTTTTGTTCCCGGCACGAAAAAGCTGCTGCTCAATGCCCGGCTGAACGACTCGCAAAAGGCTTTTCAATTCGGCAAAGAACTGGGTTTCAACTATTTAGGCTTGAAAGAGCGGGCGAACACGGCTTCGCTGCTACGGGTCAATTCTTTCGAGGAGGTGTTGAGCCATTTCAAGGCAGGCTATTTTTCTGCTGCCTTGCTTATCAATCGGGAGGCTTTCGTGCAAGACATGACTGCGTTTTTCAGCCAACCCCGGTGGGACGGCGAGTTCATTTTGAGCCTGATGCGCAAGTACCAGGCGTCGCCGGAAATGCTTTTCCAGCGCATGACCAACTTGCTGCCGCAGTTTTTCGGGCTGGAAAAACTCTTCCTGATTCGCTTCATCCAATCCCCGGCGAGCGGACATTTCAAAATTGACAAGGAACTGCACTTGAACCGGCGACATCAGCCTCACGCCAACGCCCTGAACGAGCATTATTGCCGCCGCTGGCTGAGCGTGTCGCTGCTCGCCGACCTGACGCAGATGCAGCAGGCGGGCAAGTACGCCAGCACCCTCGTCGGGGCGCAACGAAGCAGGTATTTTGAGACGGAGGACGAGTATTTGTGCTTCACGCTTGCCCGGTCGGGCTATCCTTCGCCGGAAAAAAATGTGAGCGTGACCATCGGCATCCTCGTGGAGGAAGCCTTGCGGGAGCGGGTGCATTTTTTGGACGACCCGGCAATTTCGGTGCGGGAAGTCAACACGACTTGCGAGCGGTGCCCGATTGAAAATTGTGCGGAGCGGGCGGCTGCGCCGACGGTTGTCGAGGCGAGAAATCAGCGGCGGCGGGTGCAGCAGATTTTGGCGGAGTTGATTTGATGGAAGGAGCGTGAGGCAACTTCTTTAAATGATTGATGATTCGTAACGTTTAGCACGTCTGGTCAAAGTCGCTTTTGTCATCCTCGCAGAGGAACCGTCCTGTCCCATGTGCCGTCTGCAAGCCGCTTTTGTCATCCTCGCAGAGGAACCGTCTTGTCCCTTGCGGGTCGCTACCTGCCAAAAGCGACACGCAAGGGACAGGACGGTTCCTCTGCGAGGATGACAAAAGCGGCTTTGACCAGACGTGCTATACGTTACGACGGTTCAAAGCTACTCGTGAAGGATTTTTCCCAACGGCACCGCCAATTCTCTCGCAATCACCTCATGCCCCAGTTCATTCCAATGATACCCATCCACCGCTTTGACCACCAATTTTTGCTCCACCGCCGCCCGTTCCACCGACCTCGCCGGGACTTCCGTGAACGGAAATCCATGCATCTCGAAAATGCGCTTGAACTCATCCAACTGCGGCTGATAGACATCCGCTGAAAATGCCAGCAACGGTGTACCGGGTGGCAGGCGCTTTTTGATTTTGCCAACGATTTCCTCGGTCATCCGGACGGAGCCGTCAAAGGGCGGATAGGCTCGTTTTTCAGTTGCAATCCAATACTCCCCCACCCTTTTTTCCTTGCCGAGCAAACTCAGCTTCGCCTTGTCCCATCGCTCTTCCAGCCATTTGAAAAAATGCAGGCGCTCCTTGATTTTTTGCCAAAACGACAACGGGCGGCGGTAAAAAATGCCGTCGCCAGGTTTCAGGTAGGGTCTGCGCTCGCCGACTTTGTAGCCGCAACGGATTTCCAGCGGGGCATAATTGTCAATGAAATCATTCGAGCAAACCTGCCAGACGACGGCGTCGGGGCGAATTTTATCCACCCATTCATCGAGCACGAGGTACTCCTGCAAAGTGCTGAAACCGGCATGTCCGTAGGCAAAAACTTCGATGCCGAGGCTGTCTTTCAGACGATTGAAAAAGGACTTTTCATTGGATACTTCGATGCTGGCGGTGTACGAGTCGCCGAGGAAAAGCACCTTCGGTTTGGTGCTCGCCGTGTTGCCAAAAGCCTTGAATCCATTGGCGTCGTAGCGAATCGAGATGGGATATTCGACGCCTGCCTGGTCTCGCATTTTGCCGTCGAAAGCGTAGTTGGGCTTCATGCGCCAGCCGAGTTTTTCATCTTTTTGAGCGGTGTCGTAGGGCGGCTGCAAGGTGGGCTTGGCGTATTTTCCATTGGAGGTCAGGCGGACGATGATTTCGCCTGCGGCAACAATCAGGAGGAGGAAAATCAAAATAAGGAGCAGGGAGAATGCAGCCTTGCGGCGGAAGGAAAGCTGTTTTTTCGTGGCGTTTGGCATCGGCAAAAGTTTTGGCAAAAGAAGGAAGATTCAGGGTTTTCGGGTTTTTGGGTTTTCAGGGTTTCATTAAACCTGAGGCTCATGTAGCGTCAGAGTGAAACAAC
>CAZHLB010000872.1:0-3110 GCA_964533005.1 uncultured Saprospiraceae bacterium | reverse complement strand
GGTTTCCAAGGGCTTCCATCTGCTTTCCAAGTTGCTCCATTTTTTCGCCCAAAGCCTCCATTTGTTGTTCGGCTTTGGGCGAGTCGCCTTTGCTTTTTTCAAGCTCTTTGCCATGCTTTTCCATCTCGGCGCCATAGCCTTCCATCTGCTCGCCCAAGCCTTCCATTTGCTCGCCGAGTTGTTCCATTTTGTCGCTCAGGTCTGCCATTGCGAGACCTTCGGTGGAGGTTTGGCAAGTTGCCAGGAACGGCAATGCCAGCCATGCGGCTACTGCTAAAATCAATGTGCTTTTCATGTTGATAACCATTTTGGTGAAGAATGAATTTTAGCTCAGAGACCATCCGCATCTTGGCTGGTTGCATTCTTATCTTATTTGAAAATATCCCGCACCTGCCATCAACCGAGCCAAAACCCCCTTTTTTAACCTACTTTTGGCTCGGTTAAATGGCTTCTCATGCAAACATTCATAGGTCGTGACGCTGAAATTCAAGTTTTGATGGATGCCCTTGCTTCACCGGCTCCCGAACTGGTAGCGGTCTTCGGGCGGCGCAGGGTTGGCAAGACTTTTCTCGTCCGGCACGTTTACGCAAAACAGACGGTGTTCAGGTTTTCCGGGGTGAAAGAGACCTCGGCTTCCCGTCAATTGGAGCGGTTCTCCTTAGCTTTGAACAAAGCCTTTGATTTGGGAGAAAAACCTGCCAAACTGCGCTCGTGGCTGCAAGCGTTCAGCCGGCTTTCCGACTTGCTGGAAAAATCGTCTTCCAAAAAAAAGCGGGTCATTTTTCTCGATGAATTCCCGTGGATGGACAGCCCCCGCTCGGGTTTTCTTGCCGCCTTCGACCATTTTTGGAACAGTTGGGCTACCGAACAGCCCAACCTCGTGGTGGTTATCTGCGGCTCGGCTGCGTCGTGGATGATTCAAAATGTCGTCAGAAACAAAGGCGGGCTGCACAACCGCCTCACCCGCCGCATCCGACTTGCCCCTTTCAATCTCAAGGAGACCGAGCAGTTTTTGCAAAGCCAGCGCATTCAACTCAAGCGTTACCAAATCCTGCAACTCTACATGATTACGGGTGGCATCCCGCACTATTTGAAGGAATTGCGGCGAGGGGAAAGCATCGAGCAAGCGATTGACCGCTTGTGTTTCGCCCAGGACGGGCTGCTGCGAGAGGAATTCGACAACCTCTACCCGGCGCTTTTCGACCACCCGGAACGCCACCTTTGCGTGGTCAGGGCTTTGGCAAGCAAGCCTTCCGGCATGATTCGCAACCAAATCATCGAAGCTTGCCCGGTAAGCTCCGGCGGCTCCACCACCAAATTGCTGGAAGAATTGGTGCAATCGGGCTTCGTACAGCAATACCTTCCTTTTGGCAAAACGACCAAAGAGCCGGTTTTCAAACTCAGCGACGAGTACACCATTTTTTACCTTCATTTCATTGAAAACTCCAAGGCTGCCGGGGAGGGCGCCTGGGTAAATCAATCGAAAAGCCAGGCTTACCGGACTTGGTGTGGCTTTGCTTTTGAAAACATTTGCCTGAAACACGTGCCGCAAATCAAAAAAGGGCTTGGCATTTCAGGCATTTACACGGAGCAATCCTTGTGGCGAAGCGACAGCAAGGACGGCGGGCAAGGCGCTCAAATTGACATGGTGCTCGACCGGGCTGACAATTGCATCAACTTGATTGAAATTAAGTTTGCCAACTCCGACTTTGTCATTGACAAAAAATATGCGGCGGAATTGGAAGCCAAGCAACGAGTTTTTGCAGCCAAAACGAAGACCCGAAAGAGCCTTTTCCTCACCATGCTCACGGTTTATGGCGTTGTCAAAAACGATTATTTCCACAACACGATTCAAAAGGAACTGACGATGGATGCGCTGTTTGGCAACCTTTGAAATCGAGTCAAAACCCTCTTTTTCAACCGACTTTTGGCTCGGTTGAATGACTTCTATAAATTTGCCAATAAAATCATTCAAAAATGACCATCGTAGCCAATCTCGCATCCACCCGCCTCAACCCGGTGCAAATGCACTTGCTGCACTTGTTCTCCCGCCCGATGTCGGAACAGGAATTGAAAGAATTAAAAATGCTCCTCGTCGAGTGGTACGACCGCAAGGCGCAAGAAGAAATGGACAAATTGTGGGAAGAAAGAGGGTTGAGCAATGAAACGATGGACGAAATTTTGAAAACCCGCCACGAATAAATTGAGGCTTTCCTCGTCCGCAAACCGCACACTCATCGCCCGCATTCGAACATCCAGTCGCCCAGAACAACTTGTTTTTCCTCGCAAAACCTTGAAAACCAATCCCTTTCCCCACTGGCACGAGCATTGAGCCATTTCCTCAAATTTTCCTCGC
Organism: uncultured Saprospiraceae bacterium; assembly: GCA_964533005.1. Classification (GTDB taxonomy): domain Bacteria; phylum Bacteroidota; class Bacteroidia; order Chitinophagales; family Saprospiraceae; genus UBA6168. Next base: position 754 of record CAZHLB010000872.1, on the reverse strand, counting down.
CATGTTCCAAAACCACTTCAAAATAGCCCTCCGCTCCTTCCGCAAGAACAGCTCGCAGGGCATCCTCAACCTCGCAGGACTGACCCTTGGGCTGGCGATTTGCATGCTCATCGCCATTTTCATCGCCAATGAATTGAGCTTCGACAAGTACCACCCAAACGCCCACCGCATTTGGCGGGTCAACCGCATTTTTTACAACCAGGACGGCACGCAGCAACTGCACCTGGGGCACTTGTCGCCGCCGTTTGCGCCGCTGCTGAAAAATGATTTTCCCGACATCGAACAGGCGACCCGGTTGCTGCAAAATGGCGTTGCCGTTCGCAGGGGCGAGGCGAGGTACGTGGAAGACAACCTGTTTTTTGCGGAGCCGAATGTTTTCGAGGTCTTCGACATTCCGCTCGTCGCCGGAAACCCGCAGACGGCGCTCGCCGAGCCGTTCAGCGTGTTGCTCAGCGAGACGACGGCTAAAAAATATTTCGGCGAAGAAGACCCCGCCAACCAAATGCTTAAGGCGGACAGCGGTTTCGATTTGAAGGTCACCGGCGTTTTTGAAGACTTTCCCTACAATTCGCACTGGCATCCCGACATGCTGGTTTCATTCGCCACCCTCAATGATACTTTGATTTACGGGGCGGAACAATTGCGCACGAACTGGAGCAACAATTCCTTCTCCACCTTCCTGCTTTTGCCTGAAAATTACCCAACTGAGCGCCTGTTGGCGCAAATCCCCGCCTTCCTCGACCGGCACATGACA
>CAZHLB010000871.1:0-3112 GCA_964533005.1 uncultured Saprospiraceae bacterium | reverse complement strand
TCGTTCTACCCCAGATAAACGCCCCGCCTCAAAGAGACAAACAAGTGCCCAAAAACGCTTTCTATTTTTTAACCAAAAAAAGTCAATTGCCATGAGAATCAAAGTGTTGCGAATCGCATTCCTATCGCTCCTCGCTTGCTGTTTCTTCCTGAACGCACCGGCGCAGGATGAAAAACAAACGAAGGAAAAAGTCAAAACTGAGACGGGAAAGGAGAAAACGAAAGTGGAAACAGAGGGTGGCGTCATCAAGGAAAAGACCAAAATCAAAGAGGAAGGTCAGCCTACTGTCAAGGATAAAACTTTCAAGTCTGATACAACAGGCATGCCGATGGACAAACCCCGAACGGATGCGCCAGGTCAACCGCATGACATGAACCACCGCACCGACGTTGCAACTGACACAATGCCAACCACTTACACTCCATTTGCCTGGTCAACCGACAAAGACGTGTGGTGGAATCCCGCCGAATTCAGCTACCATTTTATCACCACAACGACCGTAAATCCCGACCCAAATCAGCCGATAAAGCGTGATTTCGGCACAGGGGTCAACGACCGTGCGCCTGTTTTCACGGAGGCATGTTACAAGGAAGCCGACCCGCTGAAATGCACCAAGTTTGAAATCAGCGAAGGTTTGGCGATGACAATGTATCCTGACAGCAACCTCATGAAAAGTCATAGCGGCGTGGAATACGTGATTTTGACGATTGATGAGCAGGGAAAAGTAGGCGGCTACGAGGTGGTTTCGCAGCAAAATCGCTGCCCTGGTTGCGCCCAGGCTGCGGTGGATGCGGTTGCGAACTTGATGGTTACTGAAAAATGGTATCCGGCTACCCGGAATGGTCAGCCCATCAGGGCGAGGGTGGCTATTCCCGTGCGGTTTTCGATGACGACGAATACGAATAAGTAGCAGCTTTCCCGCGTCAAAAGCTGACAGGTGTAAAATGAAAAAGCCCGGTTCAAAAATTTCCTGTAGAAATTTTTGAACCGGGCTTTTTCATTTTACACCTGTCAGCTTTGGCTGAATTCAAAACGCCGCCAACTTCTTCACCTGCGCTCGAAAACGCTCCACCGGCATAAAATTTTGCTCCAACGGAATGGCAAAAGGAATGGGCGTATCCAACCCCGCCACCCGCAAAACCGGAGCGTCGAGATGCTCGAAAAGATGCTCCGAAATCCATGCGGCAATCTCCCCGCCGACGCCGCCGGTCAGCGTGTCTTCGTGCAGCAAAATCACCTTGTTCGTTTTTTTCACCGTTGCTTCAATTGCCTCGTAATCAAGCGGAAGCAAGGTTCGCAAGTCAAGAATGTCAGCGGAGATATTTTCTTCTTCGCAAATTTTCAGCGCCCAGTGGACGCCCATTCCGTAAGTGATGACGCTGATTTGGTCGCCGCTGCGAGCGAGTCTTGCCTTGCCAATCGGCACGGTGTAATATTCATCGGGAACAGGCTCCTGAATGCTGCGGTACAAGGCTTTGTGCTCAAAAAACAGCACTGGGTTCGGGTCTTCAAAAGCCGCCAGCAGCAAGCCTTTCGCATCGTACGGCGTAGATGGAATCACCACTTTCAAGCCGGGCACGTGGAAAAACCAAGCCTCGTTGCTTTGGCTATGAAAGGGGCCCGCACCGACCCCGCCGCCGCTCGGCATCCGCACGACCACGTCGGCATTTGCGCCCCAGCGGTAGTGAATTTTGGCGAGGTTGTTCACGATTTGGTTGAAGCCGACGGTGACGAAATCGGCAAATTGCATCTCCACCATTGCCTTCCAGCCTTTGAAACTCAAGCCCAGCGCCGTGCCGATGATGGCGCTTTCGCAAAGCGGCGTATTGCGCACCCGCTCCTTTCCAAACTCCTCGACGAAGCCTTGCGTGATTTTGAAAGCGCCGCCGTATTCGGCAATGTCTTGACCCATCAACACCAACTTTTCATGCCTGCGCATGGCGAGCCGCAAGCCGTCGGTGATGGCGTCTATGTACCTCTTTTCAGGAATGGGGGATGAGGAATGAGTGATGGAAGTAGCGCCATTGCTGGCTTCGGGCGAGGGGGCGTAAACGTCGCCAAGTTCCTCCGCCATGTCCGGTTCAACTTCAGGTTCGCTGGCGGTGGCATTCCAGGCGGCGTCAATTTCCGCCTTGATTTCCTTGCGAAGGGCGGCGATTTTTTGCTCGTCGAGGATGCCTTCTTCCAGCAAAAACTGCTCGTACTGAGCCACCGGGTCTTTGGCTGCCCATTCTTCGAGCAATTCTTTGGGCACGTATTTCACGCCGCTCGCCTCCTCGTGTCCCCGCATCCGGAAGGTCTTGCACTCGATGAGAACCGGGTGCGGATTTTCCCGCATTTCGGAAGCCAGGCGGGAAAGCGTCGTGTAAACTTCCAGGATGTTATTACCGTCGAGAATGAAAGAGCGCATTCCATAACCAATGCCTTTGTCCGCCAAATCCTTGCACTTGAACTGCTCGGCGGTGGTGGTGGACAAGCCGTAGCCGTTGTTTTCAATCAAAAAAATGACCGGCAAATCCCACACGCTTGCCACGTTGAGCGCTTCGTGAAAATCGCCTTCGCTCGTGCCGCCTTCGCCGGAAAATGCGAGGGCGACCCTGCCTTCGCCTGCCAGTTTATGTGCCAATGCGACGCCATCTGCGAGCGCCAACTGGGGGCCCAAATGGCTAATCATGCCGACCACGTGATGCTTCAAAGTGCCAAAATGAAAGGAACGCTCCCGCCCTTTGCTGAAACCGCTTTTTTTGCCTTGCCACTGCGAGAACAACTGTTGCAGCGGCAACTCCCGCACGGTGAACACGCCAAGATTTCGATGCAATGGAAAAATAAACTCATCCGGCAGCAAGGCACTCGTCGCACCGACGGCAATTGCCTCCTGCCCAATGCCGCTGAACCACTTGGAAACCTTGCCCTGCCGCAGCAGAATGAGCATTTTTTCCTCGATGAGCCGAGGCTTGAGCAGGCGTTGATAAAGCGTGAGAAGGAGGTCGTCGGAGAGGTTTTCCCGTTGGAAGGGAATGCGGTAGGTTAGAGCTGAAACCATAACGTTTGGTGATTTGGTGATTTGGCGATTTGGTGAGTGGGACGTAGGACGTTGGACGTCCCACGTCGT
>CAZHLB010000870.1:1082-3113 GCA_964533005.1 uncultured Saprospiraceae bacterium | reverse complement strand
GCACGCACGGGACGGAACAGTTCCTTTCAGGATGACAAAAGCGACTTGCAGACAGTCAATGCGACTATGATACAGCCTCGGGCTTTTCGTTTAGCTCATCAATCCCGCCGTCGCAAAGGAGATGTACTCCAAAAAAAACAGCCCCCAGATGAAGTGATAATACCTGCGAATGGAAGGCTGCGCATTCAATTTTACCTGCGATTTTGCTGCCCAAAGCAGCGCCAGCATCAGCAAGTGAGCTGCCGCAAAAAGCCATTTGTTCAAGCCAATAAAAACCAGAAATGGCAAGACAATCAGGCACAAATAAACCGCCGTGATGATGCCGTTGCCGATGCGAAAAACCGTCCCTGCGCCAAGCCTCAGCGAAAGTGTATGAATCTGAAATTGCCGGTCGCCCTCCATGTCCGGGATGTCCTTGAACCAGGCAATCACGATGCTGTACGTGAAAATGGTCGCCGTCAAAAGCCAGATGGCAAGCGGCACTGAGGTTTCCCCATTTATCAAAAAATGAAAATGCAGGAAGAGCAACAGGTTGACAATCAACCCTCTGACTGCGATGATGCAAAACGCCGCCCAAAAATGAAACCGCTTCAAACGCAGCGGCGGCAACGAATAGGCAGTGCCAAGCAACAGGCTTAGAAAAACCGTCCAAAGCAAAAAACCGCCGAAAAAAAAGGCGATGGCAAGGGACAGCAAGCCACAAATCCAAACCAATCGCCAAGCCAGTTCCATGGAAAAAGCGCCGGAAGCGAGCGGCAGCCAGGGTTTGTTGATGCGGTCAATTTCAACGTCCGTGATTTGATTCAACCCGACGATGTAAATGTTTGCGCCGAGGCAACTGAGCAGGGTGAACGCCAATTCCGGCAGGTGAAAATTTGAAAAATCAGAAAGCGACAACGCCAACAGGTAAAGCGCCACGATACTCAGGCTCGTGCCGACCACCGTGTGCAGGCGGGAAAAGCGGATGAAGTTTTTCAGGAAATTCATGGCTGTCGGCGGTTAGTTTTTTTCGAGGATAACCTTTCCGAAAGTTTGAAACTTTTGGAAAGGTGGATTCAAAACATCAAGGCTTCTGCGCTTGAAGCACACCAAATTTCAAGGCTCCAAAGCGGTAAGCTTGGGTCATGTATTGCACCGCCCAAGCCCCTTGCATCGTCGTCCAACCAGAGCGGAGCAAGCCGCTCAGGCTTCGCCAGGTGAGCGCCGATTTTCTGACTTCGTCCCAAAACGGCGCTACCGAACTGCTCCAATCTGCTGCTTTTACCTCTTGAAAACCAACGCTTTGCGCATGTTTCGCCAATTCTTGAATGGAAATCATCGGCGGCAAAAAATAGAGCCGGTAGATTTTTTCCAGCACGTTTTTCTCCTTGGGTTTTAATTCTGGCGGCGTCTCCCTGCGGCACCAGGTTGCCAGCAGCAACTTGCCGCCGGGTTTGAGTAGGCGGTAAAAAATCTCCAGCATTTTTTGTTTGTCGGCGATGTACTCGGCGCTTTCCAGCGACCAAATCAGGTCGAATTTTTCGCCCTCGCCGCCCAGTTCCATGTAGTCGCCGACTTCAATTTTTACCAGGTCAACTAACCCTGCAAGTTGGTTCAAACGCAGTCCTTCCGCTGCTTGAACCGGGCTGAGCGTCAATCCTAAAACTTTGGCATTGAAACGATTAGCCAAAAAACGGGCGCTGCCGCCGACGCCGCAGCCTGCATCCAAAATCGAGCTTGCCCGCTCTACCCTACCCCATTTCAGCAACTCAGCAATCATGTCAATTTGTGGCTGCTGCCGAGACTTTTTCACCGAGCCGTTTTGACAGTAAAAACCATGGTGCATGTGCTCGCCCCAGGTGTCCATCCATAGGCGGGTGGAGCGGTCGTAAAACTGTCGGATTTGCTCGTGTTGGGTTTCGAGATTCATTAGTGTATTAATTGATTAGCAAGAAGTTAGAGCAAGCAAATTGGATTTTTCAGGCAGTTTCCATTCGAGCGGCGGGGGGGGGTTGTGGGCGCCGGGGTTGGGCGGGTGTGAACCGTGGCCTT
>CAZHLB010000870.1:0-1072 GCA_964533005.1 uncultured Saprospiraceae bacterium | reverse complement strand
CCCCCCCGCTCGAATGGAAACTGCCTGAAAAAGAAGTCTTTAGCACTTTCAAACTATCCACCAAACCAAGCCTGCAACTGCCAGAACAATCACCAGCAAAGCAACGACCTGGTGAAAATTCAATCGCTCCCGGTAGGCTTCGGGTACGTCTTTTTTCGGTCGGAAAGCATTGCCGAGATAGCCTGCCAGCGCAATCGGGATGAAAACGAACCCCGCCAGCGAGCCAATCGCCACCCTGCCCATCATCCTTAATTGCTCGAGAAAACTTCTCTTTTCAGGCTGAATCGCCGCTTGGAAAAAAACTGGCTGAGCAGCAATTTTCCCAGCTACGGGCTTCCTTCCAGCGATGGCGATGCCATAATTCGACCTGCCCCGAAACCATTGCGGCTGCACGTATTTCACCTGCACATCTTCAAATCCAGCCTGCTCGAACCAAGCCCGGTAGTCCTTGTCCGGCGGAAAAAGCATCCAGGTTTTGGCGACGAAGCGGCTGAATTTGCCCGCCGGTTCGAGGGGCCCAATCAAAAGCGCAATGCCGCCGGGCTTGACGACCCGGTAGGCTTCCCGGATACCTCGTTCCGGTTGGGGCCAATATTCGATGCTGCCCGCCGACACGTAGCGGTCGAAACTACCCTCCTCGAAAGGCAGGTTTTCGGCGTCGCCGAGGTGAAAATGGCAGGCTTGCAGGTCATCCTTTTTTTTGGCTTTTGCCATTTGGTGAGGGCTTTGGTCGAGGCAAGTAACTTGAGTGGCGGCGATGTTTTTGACAATTCCTTGCGTGGTGAAGCCAGTGCCTGAACCCACGTCCACGACCTTCAAACCGGGGCTGTCCAGCTTCGCCAATTGCAAAGCCTGGTCTCGCATCTGCTCCGTCCAGAAGAGCGGATTGACGTATTTGTCGTAGAAAATCGAGAGGAAGCGGTAGAACCAGTAGGCTTCTTCTTTGTGCTGAATTAGTCGCATGGCGAGGAGCTTTTTTGTACCGGCGAATTCATTCGCCGAGTCTGTCAAACTATACGAGGCTGTATCATAAGTCAATTTGAAAATGAAGTGGCAGAATATCTCACGCAAA
>CAZHLB010000869.1:0-3116 GCA_964533005.1 uncultured Saprospiraceae bacterium | reverse complement strand
GTGTCAATCCGCCCAATCCGCGTCATCCGCGTTCCCATCCTCCCCGCGTCTCGCGCTTAAGTTGACGACATTAGACTTCAAGTCACCCGATCACTATTCTTCAAGGATTCCATTTTTAAATTTTTTCAAACAACCTCGCCAGCCGGTGCGCATGTTCGTCGTAAGCCGCTTCGAACAACTCCGTCGAGCGTTCTTTCCCCACCAACACGCTGGCAGTCAGCACTTTCGGCGGCTGCCCCGCTTCGGTGAGCAGGCGGGCGACCTCGGCTTTCAAAGCATTCACCAGCAAGACGCCGCCGACTGTCGAACCAGGCGAAACGGGCGTTTCCAGCCCCGGCACTTTCACCATCGCATCGCCGACAGGCGCTCCCGTGTCGAGAATGAGGTCGGCAAAATCGGTCAGTTTTTTCCCATCGAGTCGCTGGCTGTTCGAAGCCTCCGAGTGCGCTCGGCTAACGATGGCGACGACTTTGATGCCTTTTTGTTGGAAATTTTCAGCTATTTCAATCGGCACGATGTTGCAGCCGCCGCTGGAAATGACGAGGGCGCTGTCTTCTTTTTTCAGGTCGAAATTGCGCAGGATGCGGGCGGCGAAGCCCGGCACGTTTTCGAGAAACATTGCCTGCCGCTGCCCATTCGCCCCGACGACGGGGTTGTGAAAAGTCAGCGACAACTCTACGATGGGGTTGAACCCTGGGAAGCTGCCGTAGCGGGGCCACATTTCTTCGACCATGATGCGGCTATGCCCGCTGCCGAAGACGTGTACCATGCGACCGGCGAGGATGGTGGCAGCGAAGCAGGAGGCGGCTTGGCGGATGGTGGGTTCCTGATTTTCAATGACGCTCAGAAGGAAGCGGCATTTTTGAAGGTAGTTGGAAATGACGTTCATAATTCGTGGGCACAACTGCCAGATTTAATTCCTGATTTTCTTTTTGAGAAAATAGTGGAAGCCAAGTTGAAAGCGGGTGGTGGGTTGCTGCTGTTCAAAAAGCGCCTGCAAATTTGGCGGATAGTAGCCGAGCACTTGGGTAGAAAGCTCCCCTCGCAAACTCAACCGAGGCGCAACGAACAACTCGCCAGCCAAAAACAACCTGCCTGAAAAGGCATCGTATCCATTCCACTCCTGTTTGTTGCGAAGGAAAATGCGAAGCTCGCCGCCCAATTCTAGTAAGGCTCTTTGAAAGAATTTAGTCAGCGCCGGTTTGGCAAACAAGGAAACAGAATGGTTGGAATTGAATGGGTTTCCTGAATATGACAAGTGATAGCTCAAACCTCCGGCAGGTGAAAAAAACGTGTTTTTTCGCAACGGATGAAAATATTGAAGCTCTGCCGGAAATATGTGAAAGGCAATAAAATCAATGTCTTCACCCCCCCATAATAGACGTAATTCATACTGCCAATTTCAAGTCGAAGACGGTCGGTGAGCATTTTTTCCCAAAACAAATCGCCTTGCACACCTTCCTCAAAATTCCAAACGCCGCTTGCACCAAAGCCAAAATTGCCTGCCTTTAGGTATTCGTCGGGCAGGTTGAAAGTGTCCTCTTTCATGCTGCCTTGGTTCAAAAAATAGCTCAAGCCAAAACCGATTGTCATGCCTATGTTGTCACTTGCAGTATATCCTATGCTTTTTCTTTTGTAGATGGCATTGTAGTCCAGGCGAGTTTCAAACGCTACGTTCTTGGAGAGGAAAATGCCTGCGCCAAGCCTTAGATTTAAGAAAGAGGCACGGGAAGACCTGTCTGGAAGTAAAAATTCCTCCCGATAATGCCGATGCGTCCAAGCCCATCCGCCATCAATTTGAAGAAAGGAATGAATCCGGCGATTGTCAAGGTAAACCCTGACGAAAGGCAATGCACCTAATGTAGTTTCCGTGCTGAACCGAGGCGTTTTTTCAAGTTGAGTTATAAACTCAGACCCAACGGCAACGCCGTTGAAAAGAAAATATCCTGCTTGTGGCTGAAAGCTGGTTGAAAAGTTGGGATTGTAGTCGGCAGGCGACACATCATGTTGAATGCTCCACTTTCCATTGATGAGCCAATCGCCTTTTTGCATTTGCCCTTGCAAAACCTGGACAGTTGTGAGGAACGAGAAGAGTAAAATTCGAGCCTTCATATTTTTTAGTTTTAGTGAAAAGTCTTCTGCAAAGCAAACCCCGCCGCCCCAATCGCCCCTGCAAATTCCTCAAAATGCGCCGCCACGATGGTCGAGCGTTTCCCGGCAGGCTGCCATTCATACATGTCCACAAATTGCCGCAAAGGTTTCAGCAAATCATCGCCAGCCTTGATGATGCCGCCGCCCAGCGCAAAAAGCTCCGGCGACAAGGCATTGGAAATGCTGGCAATAGCGACACCTAATTTGCGCACGGAATTGAGCCAAAGCCAGGTGGCAAAATAATCGCCCCGGCGGTAGGCGTCCAGCAATTCATGCGTCGAGTTGAAGCGCCCGTGCGAGCGCCGCCCGATGATGTGATTGCCAATGGCATCTTCCAAACTGCCGGGCATGTTGGTCACGTCAAGTTGGTCGTCGAGGGCGTCCACGGTGGTGTGACCGAAGTGCCCTGCGACTTGAAAAAGCCCCTGGTGCAATTCGCCGTTGATTAAAATCCCGCCGCCGACTCCTGTGCCGAGGGTTAGCAAAACCACATTTTTGAAACCCTTCGCTGCGCCAAAACGAGCCTCCGCCATCAGCGCCGAGTGCGCATCGTTGAGCACCCAGACCCGCTCGCCAAAATAATCCGACCAGTTGAAATGCTCCAGCCCGAACAGCCTTCCGGGCATGCACGAAACGGCGGAATTGTCAGCATTGGCAAGCCCCGGCGCTGAAATGCCGACGGCTTCGATTTGGTCGCCGAATTCATTTTTCAAATCTAAGTAGGCATTGCGGACGGCAGATTTCCATTGCCATTCGTCTTCTGCGGCAGCGTGTGCGCCGGTGGGGCGGGTGGTTTGGCGGATGATTTCGCCGGTGTCGGAGAGGATGGCGGCTTTGATGTTGGTGCCGCCGAGGTCGAGACCGAGGGTGAGTTTTTTCATTTTGTTTGATTTTTTTATTGCTGCTGGCTCACGTCTGGCTGAGTCGCTTTTGTCATTCCCGCAGGGAACCTCTGCGTCCCACGC
>CAZHLB010000868.1:0-3116 GCA_964533005.1 uncultured Saprospiraceae bacterium | reverse complement strand
CCGCGTTCCCATCCTCCTCGCGTCCCACGATTCTTTCAGCGACAAAAATTTTTCTCCAAAAACCATCTCTCTCCGACTGCTACTTTTTCCAGGACGGCGACAAAATTATTCGTTTTCGCTAAAAGTGAAAATTTCGCTTAAATAATTTTTTTCAAAAAAAGCTAAAATTCTACGCCCTCCATTATTTTCGCTGCCGGAGCCGGAGCCAAAGCTGACAGGTGGAAAATGCCTGGTTTCGCTGGAAAAAATTTCATTTTTTCCAGCGAAACCAGGCATTTTCCACCTGTCAGCTTTTTGCCTAAATCCGAAATCAAAATGCAAGACACGAACATCTTCCGCCTCATCTTCGGCATCAAAATCAAGTACCTGCGCCAGCAAAAAGGGTGGTCGTTCCAGGAGCTTGCCGACAAAACCGGGCTTTCGTTAGCCTACCTGCACGACATTGAAACCGGAAAAAAATACCCGAAAGCCGACAAGATTTCCAACCTCGGCAAGGCGCTCGACGTGAGTTACGACTACCTCGTTTCGCTGCATGGCGACAAAAAATTGCAGCCAATCGTGGAGTTGCTAGAGAGCGATTTTTTGAAAACCTACCCGTTGGAACGTTTTGGTGTGCAGCCGCAAGCTTTGCTGGAATTGCTGGTGAATGCGCCCGACCGGGTCGCCGCTATCATTAATACTATAGTGACCATCGCCCGCAGCTACCAGTTGAGCAAGGAGAGTTTCAACAATGCGGCGCTGCGCTCTTTTCAGGATTTGCACGACAATTATTTCGGGAAAATCGAGGCGGCGGCGAAGGAGTTTCGGGCACGATTTGCCTTGCCCGCCGAGCCGCCGGTGTCGAAGGAGTTGCTGGAAAATTTGCTGAAAAGCGAGTTCGGCATTGCCGTTGACCGGCAGACTTTGAGCCGGAAACACCTGCCGGATTGGCTGCGCTCGTTTTATTCGGAGCGCAAAAAGACCCTGTTCATCAACCAGGGATTCAATGCCGGGCAGGAAAATTTTCTGCTGGGCAGGGAGCTGGGCTTTCAATTTTTGGGCTACAAAGAGCGCCCTTTCGAGACGATTGTGCAGAAAACGGACTCCTTCGACCACCTGCTGAACAACTTCCTCGCCTCCTATTTTTCCACGGCTCTTTTGATGGATGAAAACGTTTTGCGGGCTGACATTCAACGCATTGCAAACGAAACCGCCTGGCGGGAAGACCTGCTGACCAGCCTGCTCACTCGCTACGACGTGACTCCCGAAATGCTGTTTCAGCGCCTGACGAACATCCTGCCTCAGCACTTCGGCATCCGGGACATTTTTTTCATCCGGGTCTATGGCAGCGCCGATTTGAAGACTTTCCGCATCACCAAAGAACTGCACCTGTCGCAGTTGCACAACCCGTACGCCAGCGCACTGAACGAGCATTATTGCCGCCGGTGGGTCAGCGTGAATATTTTGAAAAGGTTGCGGGCAATGGGTCGCCCGGCGGCTTCTCCCCTCGATGGGTCGGGGGTAGTCGTGGCGGACGCCCAGATTTCTCAATATTGGCAAACGCCCAACCAATACCTCTGCCTCAGCCTCGCCAAACCCGACACCGTTCACCCGAAAGAAGGTGTCAGCGTGACCATCGGCTTGTTGATGAATGAAAAATTGCGCAGCCAATTTCGGTTTACCGGCGACCCGGGTATTCCGGTTCGGGTGGTCAACAATACCTGCGAGCGGTGTTCGCTGCCGGATTGCAGCGAGCGGGTGGCGGCGCCTGTTTTTGTGGAACGGGAGAAGGAAGTGGCGGAGGTTTGGGAGGTTTTGAAAGGGCTGGCTTGAGCGACCTTTCCGAAAGTTTGGAACTTTCGGAAAGGTGCGCCGCCGCTTCAATCAATCCACCCTCAAACTCTTGTCAGCCATCACCCACGTCTGATTCTTGCAGGTTTTGCAAGTCCTTTTCCCCGGCTTTTCAAACTCAACCAAGTCGCCACACTTGCCGCAGGCATGAAGCCCAGCCTCGGCAACCCTCTCCGCTTGCTTGGCAAACTCATCGGGCAAGATGCACAAGCCCGGCTTCACCTCTTTGTCCGGGAAAAAAAAGACGCTGACCTCGCCGGTGGTTTCCAAAATAGCTGTCTTCACCTGCCCCAGGTGCGACACGCCTTTCATTCGCAAGCCTGCAAAAAACTCATCGTAGGCTATCTCTTCGTGGGCGAAGTTTCCGAAGTCGAACTTCCCGTTTTTGACCAAAATCGTAGGCTTGCCTTCGAGTGTTTCTTCCACTTTGGGGTGGAGAGAAATGGAATGGGTGAGGAGTTTGTAAAGCAAAATGACCAGCAAAAAAACCAACGCCGCCGGAATCAATCCGACCGCTTCGCTCATCATCGAATCGCCCGCTGCCGAGCCGAGCGAAATGATGACAATCAATTCCAAGATGGAAACTTGCTTCACGCCTCGCTTGCCGACCAAACGCAGCGTGAGAAAAACGACGGCGAACATGATGATGCAACGCAAAGCGATTTCCAGCAAAAACTTGCTTTCCGACTCGCCCCAGAGCAGGTTTTGCCAATCAATGAAACACAAGATTTTCATCCGTCTTGCGGGAATATGTGGTCATAGGTAGCACAGCCGGAAGGCTGTGGTACCGATGACCACCTCCCCAAATTGAAAATATACCGCCTTGCCTGCCGGATTTGTTCAAGCCGGAAATTGCACCACCCAAAGTCGTTTGCCTGAAACAGTTCGCTGCCGCAAGAAAACAAGCTGAACATGATGCCTTGCATCCCCGTTTTAAACCCATATTTGCAATCTGAGCAGTCAATTAATGAATGCCAAAATTTCATTGGCTGGCTGCCCAAAACCAAAACATGTCAATCATGGCAGAAAAGAAAACAAGTCGTGGATTCGCTTCAATGAATGCTGAAAAGCAACGGGAAATCGCCAGCAAAGGCGGTCGTGCCGCTCACGAAAAAGGCACTGCTCACGAATGGACTTCCGCAGAAGCCAGGGCTGCCGGGAAAAAAGGCGGACAGGCTTCCGGGGGTAGAAAATCTTCCAATCGAAAGTAACCAGGATATCAGAAGCGGCTTTAGGAGGATTAAATGATTGATGATTACATGATTACATGATTGTTGATGTGGTGG
>CAZHLB010000867.1:0-3117 GCA_964533005.1 uncultured Saprospiraceae bacterium | reverse complement strand
TACCATCGCTTTGCAAAACGGCGGGATATTCAACAATCAGGCAAGCATCCATATTGGTTCGTCGAGTGGTAGCAACCTGGCAGGCGGCGGCATATTAAACGCCGGTACTTTCAGCAACAACACGGGCGGGTTAATCAATATTGACCGAATAAACCAATACGGCATTATTAACTACAGCACCTTGCTATTCAACAATCAGGCTATCATCAATATTGGCTCATTAAGTGGCGGCAATACGATGACTCATGGCATTTATAACCTTGGAGGTAAAATCCTCAACAACACAAGCGGGCAAATCAATATGAACCGGGTTGCCACCGGCATCTATGCAGGGAGTGACACGCTTACCAATGCGGGAATATTCACCATTGGCGCATTAACCGCCGTGACAAACTTAGTAGAGAATGCAGGCACAGGCACCTTCAGCAACAACACGGGCGGGATTTTCAAAGGCGTAGGCAATATTGCGTCGGCACGTTTCTCCTATGCGGGCGGCACTTTGTCACCGGGCTATCCGCTTGGCACCCTGACTTTCACAGCAGCCGAGGATTTTAACGCCGGTATTTTGAACATGGAAATCAGCGAAACCGCCGGGGTCATCTCAAAAGACTCCATCCGGGTGAATGGCAACGCTGCCCTGACCGGCAGCACGCTCAACATCGTGGCAAACGGCACGGTTCCCGGCGGTCTTCACCAATTATTCAGCTTCAACACTAATACCGGGAACACCCATTTTACGACCGTGAATTATCCCTCCACCTGTACAGGATGTAGTTTATTGTACCTGCCGAACTCCGTTTGGTTGAACAATCCGACGGCTTGCGCTACCAATCTGACCCTGGCGAACCAGACCTTGCCAACAGGCACTTATCGCTCGCAGGGGGATTTGACGGCTAATATGTGCATCGTTCCCAATGGCAATAATGTGGAGTTCAAATCGGACACGGGCGTGTTGCTGCAAGCGGGATTTACGGTGGAATTGGGCGGGGTTTTGGAAATATTAATTGAGGCGTGTCAATAAGGCGCAATTCCAGCACCGCCGGTCGGTGACTCAGTTACGGTCTAGGATTTCCCTTTTTCCCCTCGTCCTGCCTCGCTCCTTTTTCCAGCAGCTTGTCCAGCAAGCTTTTGCCGCCCTCCCGCTGCTTTCGTTCTTCGCTTTCCGAAAATATCCCGATGATGGTGCTCATAATTTCCATGTTGGTTTTCAATTCCACCGAGTCGCTGCTTTTCCAAAAACCGGTGTCGTCCTTGACTTTCAAGACCTCGAAATATTTCTTCTTCGCATAACGCAACAGCTTGCAAACCACCTGGTGCGCCTCCATGCCTGCGTTGGAAGTTTTGGTGAAAATCCAGGGCATTTTTTTCACCTGCTTTCGGTCAAGGATGGAATTATTAAATGCCATCTGGTACTCGTCCATGAGAATGCCCTCCCGGTTGAAAAAGAAGTAAATCGGCTCGCAGTGGTCATGGACTTTGAAACAAATGCCTTTGATGCCCGCATGTCCGACCATGACTGGCGTGTTTTTGAACTCCGGGTGCGCTTCAAAATGCACGTCGTCGGGCAGGTTCCAGTCTCGGTCTTCGATGCGGAAGTACCATTTCATGGATTCTGCGATGTCCTTGAATTCGGCGATGATGCGGGGGACGTCTTGCACATCGTTGAGTTTGCCTTTGTAGTTGATGAATAAGCCCATAGCTCTTGAATTTGTGGCAGGGTGGAAACGGAGGATGCAAAAGTAGCTGCAAAAGACGTAATGAATTCGTGGGTTGAAAGCAGCAACTTGAAATCCGAATTGCGCCAACTAAATTATTGGGTGAGTGAATTTTTGAGTTTTTGTTCCAAAGCCAGTTCAGCCAGCAGGCGTTCCCGTTCCAGTTCGGCTTTCAGTTCCGCTTCGCTGGGCAGGTACAGCAGGTATTTGGAAGCGAACGACGGTCATGCGTCCAGGCTAATTCGCGACGCACCGCGTCGCGAATTGGATAGGAGAGGTAGAAATGCCTTGCCCGTTCATTTTGTACTTTCATCAATAGGCTGTCATGTGTCCAAGTCAATTCGCCACACGGCGCGTGGCGAATTGGATAGGTGAGGTAAATTGCCTTGCCTGTTCATTTCTTACCCGAATCAGCAGACGGTAGTGCGTCCAGGTCAATTCCCGACGCAGCGCGTCGGGAATTGGATAAGTGCGGTAAAATTGGCGCATCAGCCAGAGGTTGTCTTGCGTGTAGCCTTTGCCAAATTCTTCTGTCAGGCGTTGCGACAAGCTGGCAATTATTGCCTTGCCGTATCCGGCACGCTCCTGCCCGTTTTGCTCCTCCTCTACAATCAGTTGCCCTACCTGCCAGTAGGCTGATACCATTTCCGTGTTGACGACGGCGTAGGCTTTTGCACGGGCGGAAAGGATAATCTGGCGGGCGGCTTCAAAAAGAGAGTCCACCCGGATGATTGGATTTTGCCATAGTTGTTCAGTTTTCTTGCGCAAGAAAGTGATTAGCAGCGATATTCAGGAACAACGAGCATTGAAAAACCAGCACGTTGTGTCACCAGGGAATTTGTCCAACAGCCTGCTGGACAAATTGTGGAAAGGAGGTTGTTTTTCACGTATGGTTGGGGGTAGTTGAGAGCGGGAAAGGTAGGTTCTCCACGCAAAATTCACGGCAACGCTCCCACCAATTCCAGCGCCGCCGCTGAAATATTCGACTGCTCCAACCCAGCCCCGTTGGTCAAAAGTGTTCAAGGTGTCGAGCCTTCTTGTAAAGTGTAAGAAGTGTCGGTTTCAAACCGGCATGAGCAGAATGTGTATTTTAATGGTAGAGTGGAACACACTTGACCAACGGCGGTGCATTTTTAGTTGGTTGCAGACAACACTTTAATCTTTTGGTTGAAATCTTTCCATTCATTGAAAGCATCCTTCTTTTCACTTGTCTCCTTTTCAAAACTGTACAGATACCAGAAATGCTCATAGCCAATTTCCAACGATTTCTTTCTTATGGTATCAACACTACCCTTTCTACAACACTCAGCGAAAAGCCAAACTTTTGAAACGTGCTGGTTTAAACTTTTCGCTCATCCCCTTTTTAAGGTGAAAAGCGTATTTTTGAGAAAAAACAAATGCT
>CAZHLB010000866.1:0-3124 GCA_964533005.1 uncultured Saprospiraceae bacterium | reverse complement strand
GGGTCAGCCCCCCTTTAGGGGTTGGGGGTGGTGGCGAGTTGGTTCCGCCGTGAATTCAAAACGTAATCTTGGCAAGCGCTCAATTTGAAAAGCCAGACAAGGCTGCCAGATTGCCAAATTGCATCTTGCTCTTGTGAAAAGGCTAAGACAAAACCAACTTTCCAAGTAGTTTGAAATCTGAAAACGTGCGCAGGGCGGTTCGGTTGCGGAGAAAAATGTCTGGCAAATGTAGCGCACGGCAGCTTTGGACAAGTACCATCATCCGGGGAGAGCAATTGTTTTTTTCCGCATATCTCCGACCTTATCAGATGTGAGGCGAGGCGGCTGGCGATGGATTTACCTTTGAATCATAATCAAAAGCTAATCGCCATGAAGTATCAAATCGGACATCCAGTTACAAGCTACGCCCCAGGAACGGCGGCGTTTTTTGCATTTATTCCAGGCAAAAGCGTCAAACCGTTGCCCCCATAGTTTCCACGAATTTCCCCTGTGTGACCTCGTACCAAATTGAAACAACTACAAATCACCGCCGGGCGGAATGCCGGGCGGAAATGCCCCTCGAATTTCCACGGCAACGAGCCTGGAAAACGCAAAAACGCTCTGATAATGAACCTATTGAATTTTCCCCACAACCTGCCCGGTATCATGCAGGAGGAGGAAGACCTGGAGCCTGCGCTTCGGGAAATTTTCCTCCTGCGGAAACAAGGCAAACTCGATAGTTCGGATGAAGAATTGGCGCATCGCCTCGGCATAAGTGCCGAAGACTTGCGGGAGCGCCTGACGAAATTGAACGACCTGGAAAAGTACAGCGAAAGAAGTTGAACCGTGCAAGTAAAAATTAAAAAGGCAAAAGTAGGCTGCGACTGACTTTTGACTTTGCTCTTTTGACTTTTTACTTGGCACCCCAAACCGATGCCAAAATGATTACATTTTTCACTCCCCTTCCCATCCCCAATTGCCCCTTCTCAAAAAACGAAGCACTATCCTCTCTGAACAAGCAAGCGATTCCGAACGGACTTCGCTTTCAATGCCGCCTTTCCGTCCTGGACAAGGCGGCATTGCCATTCCCGGCTGCTTGTCGCAGTGCCAACCTGACTTTCCGAAAGCATTTTTCCTCAGTTTTCTTGCATTCTAAGGCCAAACCTTAGTCGAGTCCCAGACAAGCTCGACCAAAAACTACTGCCTTCGTTACGGTTGGTTTCGTGATGGAAACTGTTGCCGGGTGTCTGCTGATGGGCGCTCCAATCGCCTGTTTGCTCTTTGCCCGTCGCCAGGTGTCAGCCTCCAGGTCGCTGCTAACCAAATAAAATCATTACCATGAAATCAATGCCCCCTACACTCATCCTGGCAGCAGCCTTGCTGCTCTCCACTGCTGCTTTTGCTGGAAATCCCGGAAAAGCAGATGTCACTCTGAACAACTCCACCCTGCCCGCCGAAAACGACGTAGTGGTCTCCGCAACCATTGACATCCTGACGCAACTCGATTGCACCGGCTTGCCAATTGGCGTCTTGTTGGCTACCGCAACAGGCGGCACTCCACCCTACTTGTATGTTTGGTCAAACGGATTTGTGGGACCCCTGAATGTCGGCTTGGCGGCAGGGGTCTATACCTGCACCGTGACCGACCTTCTTGGCGCTACGGCGACGGCTTCGATAACATTAGACCCGCCGCCACCTGTCTTTCTCTCGGTTGTGGCGCAGGTGAACATTGACTGCATCAATGTCACCGGCTCGGCGGAAGTCGCCGCCACCGGAGGAACTGCGCCTTACGCTTACGTCTGGTCAAACGGGACAACGGGAAGCACTGCTACCGGTTTGACAGCAGGCGTTCATTTAGTTACTGTCACGGATGGGGCAGGCTGCACCGCAATTCAGGCGGTGGTAATTTTGGAAAACCTCATCCCGCCCATCGTCAATGCAGGAATTGATTTGGAAATCAATTGCCTCAATCCGACCGTCACGCTGGAAGGCAGCGGCTCGGTTGGCGGCACTTTTGCCGCGTTGTGGACGACCCTGGACGGCAATATTTTATCCGGTGAAGTCACGCTGAACTCATGCGTGGTGGATGCGGCTGGCACTTACACTTTGACGATTACGGACTTGCTGAATGGCTGCTTTGTCTCAGATGAGATGGTGGTAGATAGCAATTTCATTTTGCCGCCAGTAGTTGCCAATGTTGTGGCAGAAATCAACTGCCTGAATGCAACGGTGACGCTGGATGGCAGCGGCTCTTTGCCAACGAATGCCGGTTATTTGTGGTCAACCCTGGACGGGCACATCGTTTCCGGCGAGGCTACATTAAATAGTTGTGTGGTGGATTCGGCGGGAGCTTATGTTTTGCTGGTGACAGACCTATTAAATGGCTGCGCTGACAGTGCTTCGGTGACGGTGACTGCGAATGTGACCCTGCCAGCGGTGAACGCTTCGGTCAACGCAGAAATCAACTGCCTGAACGCAACGGTCACTTTGGACGGAACTGGCTCGGCGACCAACAACGCCGCCTACCTCTGGGCAACTTTGGATGGAAATATTGTCAGCGGCGCAAACACGCTCAACGATTGCATCGTGGATGAGCCGGGTACTTACGTTTTGCTCGTCACCGACTTGCTCAACTTCTGCGAGGACACCGCTTCAATCGTGGTGACTGCCAACGTGACTTTGCCTGCGGTGAATGCCACCGTGAATGCAGAAATCAACTGCTTGAACGCAACGGTGACTTTGGACGGAACAGGCTCGGCGACAAACAACGCCAGTTACCTCTGGGCAACTTTGGACGGCAACATCCTCAGCGGCTCGAACACGCTCAACGATTGCATCGTGGATGAGCCTGGAACTTACGTTCTGCTCGTCACCGACCTGCTTAACTTCTGCGAAGATTCCGCTGCCATCGTAGTTGATGCCAACTTGACGCTCCCGGCAGCCAACGCCACCGTCAACGCAGAAATCAACTGCCTCAACGCAACGGTGACTTTGGACGGAACAGGCTCGGCAACGAACAACGCTGCCTATCTCTGGGCTACGCTCGACGGCAACATCGTCTCCGGCTCGAACACCCTCAACGATTGCATCGTGGATGAGCCGGGTACTTACGTTTTGCTCGTCACCGACTTGCTCAACTTCTGCG
>CAZHLB010000865.1:0-3125 GCA_964533005.1 uncultured Saprospiraceae bacterium | reverse complement strand
CTTAGCCAGACGTGCTTGGGACGCAGAGGTTCCCTGCGGGAATGACAAAAGCGACTTAGCCAGACGTGCTTGGGGGAATGACAAAGGGGAAGAAATTTTGCCAAAATGAAAATCGGTCTCCTCGAATGCGACCACGTCCTGCCTGAGTTTCGGCACATCGCCGGGGACTATCGGGAGATGTTTCCCGCCTTGCTTCCCAACCTCGAATTTGTGAATTACGACCTCTGCAACGGGCACTTCCCTTCCTCGCCGGACGAGTGCGACGGATGGCTTTGCACTGGTTCGAGGTTCTCCGTTTATGATGAGGTGGATTGGATTTTGGCTTTGAAAACCTTTGTCCGGCAAGTTTTTGAGAGCGGCAAAAAGTACGTTGGCGTCTGCTTCGGGCATCAAATGCTGGCGGAGGCTTTGGGCGGAAAAGTGGAAAAAGCGCCGTCGGGCTGGTGCGTGGGCATTCATACTTTTGAAATGGAGCGGCAAGAAGATTGGATGCAGCCATTTCAACCAAAAATCAACGTGCCGATGATGTGCCAAGACCAGGTGGTGCGTCTGCCGGAAAACAGCGTCGTGCTTGCGAGTGCGCCTGCCTGTCCGATTGCAGCGTTTCGGGTGGGCGAAAAAATGCTCGGCATTCAAGGGCATCCTGAATTTCCAAACGAATACGAAGCGGCGCTGATGAAAAACAGGCGGGAAAGAATCGGCAGCGAAAAAACGGATGCTGGGTTGGCGAGTTTGAATTTGACGGCGCACCGGGAGATGGTTGCCGCCTGGATTACCCGGTTTTTGGAGCGGTGAAATTTCACACCAAAACCGCCTGCCGCATGATTTCCGCTTGTTAGTTCCTGACAACGTGTTGTTTATTCCAGCCTCCGGCGTCAGGTTTTTGTTCTGGCACAGTGGTTGGCGTCGAAAAAAAACGCTTCCGATAGGGCATCTGAAAACAAATCTGCATTTCGCCCTGCGACGACACTACTTAACACACTTTATTATTTGACTTCCCAGGCATTGTGCCTGGCACAAACAGACTTACAAAAACTATGAACAAAACAAAACTGGCTCACACCTGCCTGCGGGAGGCGGACTCTCTCGCCATTTTGACCGGGCTTTTTTCAAATGCCCCGGTCGGTTTCCAAATTTTTCAACCGGACGGAAAAAGCATCTTTCAAGCGGAACAGCGATTCCGGCTGCTCATCGAGCATAGCTCCGACATGATTTCCTTGATTGATGCCGAGGGAAACTTGACTTATTCAAGCCCGTCGTCCAACCGCATTTTGCGAGGCGGCGTCAATTTTGAAGGCAAGTCTGCCTTTGAATACGTCCATCCCGACGACGTGCAGAAGTCGGTGGAGGTGCTTCAAAAAGTGAAAGACAACCCCGGCATTCCCATCTTCAACACGGTTCGCCTAAAAACTGCCGCCGGGCATTACATCATCACCGAAGGCGTTCTCACCAACCTGCTGCACGTGCCCGGCATCAATGCCATCGTCGTCAATTTCCGGGACGTGACCGAGCGGCGGCAAATGGAGCAAAAACTCATCGAAAGGGAATCTCATCTCCTTGCTTCTCAACGCATTGCACACATTGGTAGCTGGGAGCTCGACCTTTCCGATTTGGACGACCTGAACCGAAACCGGCTGCTTTGGTCGGACGAATGCTACCGTATATTTGGCTACGAGCCGGGGCAGGTCGTGGCGACAAACGACCTGTTTTTTAGCGCCATTCCGCCGGAAGAACATGCCCTCATCCAAGCTGCCATAACCCAGGCGATTGAAACGGGAAAACCTTACGACATCGAGCATAGAATTGTCTTGCCGGACGGAAAAGAACGCATAGTGCATGAGCGCTCCGACCTACTTTGCGACCCCGAAACGGGCAAGCCGCTGAAGATGATTGGAACGGTGCAAGACATCACCGAACGCAAGCTGGACGAGGAAAAATTGCGGAAAACCGAGCGGCTGGTGCAGGAGCAATATGCCTTGCTCAAGGGCATCATCGGCAATTTCGACTCGCCGCTTTTTTCCGTGGATACGAAATACCGCTACACCAGCTTCAATCCTGCTCACGCTGCTTCGGCAAAACTCTTGTACGGCGCTGATTTGCAAATCGGGAAGCGGGCATTCGATGGGGTTGACAATCCCAACGACTTGCAACGGTTTCACGAAAAACTGGCTCGTTCGATGAAAGGGGAAACATTGTCGGAAGAGTTTCACGTCGGTAACATCGAAGCGCCCGAAGCCTGGCTGGAAGGTTTGAGTTGCCCGATTAAAAATGACCAGGGCGAAATCATCGGCGTCTCGGTTTATTACAAAAACATCACCCGGCGCAGGCAGGCAGAGGAAGAAATCCGCCGCCTGAATGCCTGCCTGGAACAACGAGTGCAAGAACGAACCGCAGAATTGGAGTCCTTCATGTACACGGTTTCCCACGATTTGAGAGCGCCGCTGCGCATCATTGATGCCTTCAGTCAATTGCTCATCAAAAAACACGGCGATAAATTGGGCAGGGAGGCGCAGGAGTTTTTGAATCAAATCCAAGGCTCCAGCAAGTGGATGGGGCAAATCATCGAAGGGCTGCTGACGCTTTCCCGAATGACCTGCCGGGACATCAAACGGACGCCGGTCAACCTGAGCGACTTGTTCCGCTCGCTTGCTTCCAAGTTGCAGACGACCCAGCCGGAACGCAAAGTGGATTTCATCATCGAACCCGCTTTGACCGTGAAGGCGGACGCCAACATGATGCAGGTTTTGCTGGAAAATTTGCTGGAAAATTCTTGGAAATACTCAAGCAAACACGCTCAAGCTCGAATCGAATTGGGCATCGCCGAGGTGCATGGCGAGCAGGTTTATTTCGTCCGGGACGACGGCGCAGGCTTCGACATGGCGCAGGCGGACAGGCTTTTTCAATCGTTTCAACGGCTGCATGCTCAGGCGGAATTTGAAGGAACGGGCATCGGTCTGGCGACCGTCCAACGCATCGTGCAGCGGCACGGCGGCAGGGTTTGGGCGGAAGGAGCGGTGGAAAAGGGAGCGACGATTTATTTTACGTTGCCGGGGAAGAAATTGCCAATTGAAGCGAGATGATTTTAAGGCTCTGACATTTCTTGTGGGACGCGAGGAGGATGGGAA
>CAZHLB010000864.1:0-3126 GCA_964533005.1 uncultured Saprospiraceae bacterium | reverse complement strand
CGACTTGCAGACTTGCAGACAGGTGTTTCACGCAGACGCCACATGTGCCTCCTTTTTCTTGATTTCACTCCCGAAATGATGGAATACAAACTCACGCAATACAGCCACGGCGCAGGCTGCGGCTGCAAAATCGCCCCGAAAGTGCTTGACAGCATCTTGCAGCAAAATGGCACGAAACAAATTTTTCCCGGCTTGCTGGTCGGCAACGAAGAACGAGACGACGCCGCCGTGCTCGACCTCGGCGACGGCACTGCCATCGTCAGCACCACCGATTTTTTCATGCCTATCGTGGATGACCCGGAGGACTTCGGGCGCATCGCTTCGGTCAATGCCATCAGCGACGTGTATGCCATGGGTGGTTCGCCTTTGCTTGCCATCGCCGTGCTTGGGTGGCCCATCAATCAACTGCCGCCGGAGGTTGCCAACCAAGTTGTCGAAGGCAGCCGCAAAGCTTGCCTCGAAGCGGGCATCCCACTCGCCGGGGGACATAGCATTGACAGTCCTGAACCAATTTTTGGCTTGGCAGTCACCGGCAGGGTGCGCATCGAGCATTTGAAAAAAAATGGCGGCGCAACACCCGGCTGCAAACTTTACCTGACCAAACCGCTCGGCGTCGGCATCCTCAGCACCGCTCAAAAAAAAGGGAAACTCTTGCCTGAACACGCTACACTCGCCAGAGATAACATGGTGAAACTGAATAAGATAGGCGAGGCTTTCGGCAGGTTACCGCAGTTGAAAGCCATGACAGACGTGACCGGCTTCGGCTTGCTGGGGCATCTGGGCGAGATGTGCGAGGCGTCAAATGCCAGTGCCGACATCCATTTTGACAGGCTGCCGCTGCTTGAAAAATCTGCCCTCGATTTTTATTTGGCGGAAAAATGTGTCCCTGGCGGAACGCTCCGCAACTGGGACAGCTACGGTCATAAAATGAGCGAGATGACTGAGTATCAGAAATTTATCCTTTGCGACCCGCAAACGAGCGGCGGCTTGCTGGTGGCGGTTGACCCAGGTGGCGAGGCGGAATTTTTGGAAACGGCTCGGCGGGAAGGATTTGATTTGGAGCCAATCGGGGAAATCGTAGAACGGAGGGAGAAATTGGTTTTCCTGGCAAAAAGCTGACAGGTGGTTTTTGAATGTTGCAGTTGAAAAATTTTCAATTTTTCAACTGCAACATCCAAAAACCACCTGTCAGCTTTAGTCTCGAAGGTTCGCAAAAAACCGCTCCAATTTCCACGCATCCAAATCCCCGTTCGTCCGCACCCCGCTGCACAAATCCACGCCAAAAGGCTGCACCGTCTCCACTGCCTGCCGCACGTTTTCAGGCTTCAATCCTCCCGCCAAAAACACCGGCTTGCCTACTGCCTCCACGATTTTCCGGCTGATTTGCCAATTGTGAACCCTGCCCGTGCCGCCCAATTCTTTTACCTGCAAATTCGGGTTGCCGCTGTCCAGCAGCAGGTAATCCACCATCGGCGCTATTTCCACTGCCTCGTCAATGGAGCGGTCGTCAATGACGTGGATGACTTGCACCAGCTTCACGCCAGGCAAATTTTCCCTCAAAAAATGATAAGCCCGGTCGGTCAGCGCATCCACGATTTGGATGGTGTTGGTGAGCGTTCGGCGGTGATGCTCGATGATGGCTTGCGCTGAAGTTTCGCAGGTGAGCAGAAACGTGTGGATGTGCGAAGGCACGATGCGGGCAATCTGAAAAATTCTTTCATCGGGAATGGGCCCAGGCCCGCTCGGCATCTCGCCGACCAAGCCGACTGCAAAAGCGCCCATGCCGATGGCAAGTTGGGCTTCCGCTTCGCTGGCAATGCAGCAGATTTTGACTTTGACCATGATTTTAAAATGAGCTTCAACATCGGCGAGGTTTAGAACCTCGCCGATGTTTGCCTTTGATTGAAACTTGCCAAAAATTCTGACTCGAAAATTTTTAGCACAATTCTTGCCTACCATCATTCATTCACAAACATTCAACCCACTGCACGAACTATGTCAAACTTTCAACGTCTCCTCTCGTTCGTGCCCCCCGCTTTGCTTCTGGCTTTTCCGATTTTCTCGCAAACTCAGGGCAGAGCCGAACACTTTCCAGCACATTTTTCCGCTCAATCCATTTTGATTGGCTCGGCGCCGGTCGTGGCAAATTTCGCTCAAAATGCGTTTTGGGCGAGCGCCAATTTAGGAGACAACTTGAAGTCGCCTCCTCAATTTCAGGCATCGCCACTCAGCGTTTACGCCACCGCCGAAGAAAACCCAGTGCCTTGTCACGGCGACCACACCGACCTGGCGGTGCAGGCTTTGGGCGGCAAGGAGCCTTACGAAATCGCCTGGGAAAATCTTTCCACCGGCGAGGTTGGCAACCTCCAAATCCTTGATTTTCAAGGCGGAACGGTCTTGCCTGACATGTCGCCAGGCAACTACCTCTTTTCCATCGAAGACGCTTTCGACAGCACCGGGCAGTACAATCTCGTCGTGTCAGAGCCTCCGACTTTGACCATCGAGGTGGAGGCTTTTCCTGCTTCCTGCCAGGGAAGTTTGGACGGCGTGGCGTTCGTGGACGAGGTGCATGGCGGAACGGTGGCAGGTGATTACCAATATTTTTGGAACACCAATCCCGGCGTTTCCAGCTCCAATATTGGCTTCCTCGACCCTGGCATTTATTCCGTCACCGTGAGCGACGACAATGGTTGCTCGGCGACAGGCAGCGCAGAGGTTTTGACTTTCGGGTTAATTTTTCTCAACCCACGCATCACCGAAATTTCCTGCCATGGTGCAAACGACGGCATTCTTGACCTTTACCCGGTCGGCATCAACCCGCCATTTACTTACCAATGGACGTCCAATGTGTCCACTGGCGATTTTTCTTCCGCCTGGCAATTGGGCCCCGGTTTTTACTCGGTGACGGTCACCGACAACAGTGGCGTTTGTTTTGAAACCGCCGAATTCACGCTCACCGAACCGCCCGCTATCGAGGTGGACTACAGGCTAACCGAGCCGGTTTGCTACGGCGACCCTGGCTTTTTTGAAATTCTGGCGGTTGCAAATGCCGCCGAACCCTGGCAAGCCAGCATCGTCGGCGTTCAGGATTTCAGCGACTTGACCCAATTTGAAATCGAGCCGGGT
>CAZHLB010000863.1:0-3130 GCA_964533005.1 uncultured Saprospiraceae bacterium | reverse complement strand
GGTGAAAAATTTTCAATTTTTCACCGGCAACATCCAAAAACCACCTGTCAGCTTTTCGCCCAATTTCAGCAGACATGCCTGTAATCGAAAAGAAAATTATTCAACAACCCGGCGCAAGTTTCCCGAATTCATTCCATGAAATGGCGTGAATTTGTCGAATAGCAGCTTAAATAATAGCCTCCGGCAAAGCCCGGCTTGGATTTGAATGCCAAGAATTTACCTTTGGACAGAGATGATTTGAGAGGCGTTTTTTGACGCTGATGCCACTGATTGCACTGATTTTCACTGATTTGGATGAACCCGCTTTCAGCGTGAAATCAGTAAAATCAGCGAAATCAGTGTCAAAAAAGCCATCCCGACCGTGAAAGCACTCTCCTTGTCTGCATGAAATACCCGGCTGTCCTTCTCCTTTTCCTTGCGCTTGTTGCAGGGCTGTTTTGCCCGCCGAACCTGGCTGCTCAAACCAGTTTCGAGGTGTTGAAGGATGCCAAAAAAATTGAAATTCCTTTCGAGTACCAGAATAACCTGCTGGTGGTCTCTGTGCTTTACGAGCGCATTTTCCCGCTGAAATTCATCTTCGACACCGGCGCCGAGCACACCATTTTAGCCAAAAAAGAAATCGCCGACATGTTCGGCGTGCGTTACGAGCGGGAATTCAAACTGCTCGGCACGGACATGAAAACCGAACTGCTCGCCTACCTCGTCCGAGGCATTCACCTGAAAGTCGGCAACCTGGTTTTACCCAATCACTCGATGCTCGTGCTGGGCGATGACTACCTGCACCTTGACCAAATCACCGGCGAGGAAATTCACGGCATCCTCGGCGCAGACGCCTTCCGGGGCGTCGTTTTGAAAATCAATTACGAGCGAAAAATCATCACCCTGCAACGAGCCAGCACCTTCAAATCGCCTGGCGACGACTACGAACAAATTAGCATAGACGTGCATCGCAACAAGGTTTATCTCAAGGCAAACCTTCAAATCCAGCAAGACACGCCCTTCAATGTGAAGCTGTTGCTCGACACCGGCGCTTCACCGTCCTTGCTGATGAATACCAACACGCACCCCGACCTCCACATGCCGGAAAATACGCTCAAAGGCAACATCGGCGCAGGGTTGGGCGGCTTTCTTGAAGGTTACCTCGGCAGGGTAAACCACCTGCAAATCGGCGCTTGGAGACTGAACGAGGTGTTAACCAATTTCCAGGAATTGCCGCCGGAGGCAGACACTTCGCTGCTGCACGGCAGGCATGGCATCATCGGTAACCAGGTGCTCAGCCGCTTCCACATTATAATAGATTATCCTCGTGAAAAACTTTACCTCCAGCCGAACAAGCGGTTCAAGGAAAAATTTGAGTTTGACAAAAGCGGTTTGGTCGTCGTAGCCACCGGCGAGCACCTCAATTCATTCATCGTCCACGACGTGCTGCCCGGTTCCCCGGCGGCAGAGGCTGGCTTGAAAGAAGGCGACAAAGTGGTGCGGTTGAACTGGACGTCGGCGGGCTTTCTTTCGCTCGAAGACATCAATCACAAGCTGCGGCAGAAGGAGGGGAAAAAAATCACGCTTGTGGTGCGGCGGGGAGCGGAGCGGTTGAAGCTTCAGTTCCAGTTGAGGAGGCTGATTTGATTGATGATGGGACGCCCCAATCACTAATCACTAATCACCATTTTATACCTGCCTTTTCCCAAGTCGAAATACCGTTCGTTCAATTTTTCCACCTCGATTTTTCTGAAAACAGAAAGGAAGTACCTGTCCTTTTCGAGCGCCTCCCGGTATGGTTCGAGGTTTTCAAAAATGTACAAAGTCTTGGCGCTGTCTGGCGATTCCAGCGAGGAAAGCAGTAGCGTTTCAAAGGGCGCTGCCCACTCCATGATGACTTGTTTCATCGGCGCCTGGTCTTTTTTCAGCAGCAGGCGGTTGGTTTGCAAAGCTTGCGATTGGCTGAGTTGGTCGCTGTACCAAGCCAGGCGGCGCTCGAATTTGTTGGCATTGTTCGCAATCACGTTCAGCCGGAGGACGATGATGGCTGCGAACAGCCAGACCCACCATTTTTCCCGCCCGACTTGCGGCATCACGTCGAACAGCAAAGGCACGGTTACGAACAAGGTCATCGGCAGGTAATTGACCTCGGCATAAAATCGAAAAGGCGCGTCCGGCGAGCCGATGTGAACCAAAAGCAAGTAACCAAGCGTGAATCCAGCGACCAGCAACAGCTTCCAAACTTGTTTTTTCCAGGCATAAAAAAGGAGGACGGCGGCAAAAAACACGGGCAGAAAATAGTAGTGCTTGATGCAGTTTTCCAGGAAAACCAGGTGGGCGGGCAGGCGGTGAAAGTTTGGAAAATGCGTCTGAAAATTCCCGGTGAATTCCTGCTGCTTGGCGGCGTCGTACCAATCCATGAAAAATGCGCCGTGCAAAATGTTGAGCGTCAGCACCCAAAGTAGCAAGGCGAGGTAAAACCAATTGCGAAGTTGCTTTTCGTGCAGCCAGAAAAACAGCCACAAAAACAGGAAGGAGAAGCTCGTCAACTTGTGGGAAAAAACAATTAGCACGGCAAGAACCGCCACCGCAGGCAAGACCCAGGCGGGCCAGCGCAGGTCAGGAAATTTTAGCACGATGCCGAACAGCAGCAGGTTCAGCGCATTACCCTGGTACAATTCCGGCGGCAAGAAATAAAAAGTGTCCAGCGTGATGAGGGTGAAGAAAAAGATGAGCGCCCAGCCGAGCCGGTCGTTTTTCAGCCAGCCTACCAACAGGTGATAAATGAAGGCGAAAAGCAGGATGAAATTGATGGAATACAGCGCCAGGATAACCTTGAGCGGCAACTTAAACCAAATGCCCTGCAAAGGCAAAATTTGCGTCAGCGGGTTGGTCAGGCGGTAGTGATAGACTTTGAAATGCTGGTCGTTGATGAGTTCGACCAACTGGAATGCGCCGTCCAGAAAAATCGCCCGTTCCCGGTAGAAAATGAGCGCCAGCGCCAGCATCGCCAGCCAAACTAAGTAGCCCAGTCGCCGAAAAAGAGGAGTTTGAAAATACAAGGAGAGACTTTTTCAGACTATCCCAACACGCGCTTTTTTTCAACACATAGTCACGGACACTTTTGGGACGCGAGGAGGATGGGAACGCG
>CAZHLB010000862.1:0-3142 GCA_964533005.1 uncultured Saprospiraceae bacterium | reverse complement strand
GGAGAGTGATGATTTTTTCGGGTAAAATTTTGGAAATATTTTCCCCGAAAAAATCATCTCTCTCCGGTAGGCTGCTAAATCTGCTCAACAGTTTTAGCAGGCAGCCAGCCGACCTCGCCATTGTTCAACTGCACTTTTTGCCAGCCGCCCAACTCGTCCAGCAACTCCATTTTCATGCCTTCGTGCAGCAGCAAAACCTCGGCGCTCGCCTCGTCGGGGGCGTTTCGCAAGGGTGCGGTTTCTTCGAGTAGGATGGCTTGCCTGCTGTTTTTTTCAAAAGAAAGACTGCTCATCGCAAGCGAAAAAGGCAGCAAACTGAGGGCAAGGCACACAGCGCCGACCAAAAATCCACGCTTTTTTTGCTGCCTGCTTTTGCCCAAAAGCCAGACAGCAAATCCAGCAAACCCAACCCACCAAAGCGTCAAAGCCGCTCCTCCCCAACCGCCAGAAGACGCCAACCGGCGCAGAGTTTTCCAGCCTTTTGCCAAAAAAAATTCAGGCAGCGTCGCCACGTCTTCTTTTATTTGACTGCGGGCGATTTGGAGATTGTGCCGGATGTCGGCATCGGCAGGTTGGAGCAGCGCCGCCCGCTCGAAATGAAGAATAGCAAGCCCCAATTCGCCCAGGCGGAAGTAGGTGTTGCCGAGGTTGTATTCCAATTCAGCAGAGCGGTTGCCTGACTTGGCGATGGACTCATAGAGTTGCGCCGCCCGCTCGAAGTCGTTTTTGGAGAAGGCTTCATTGGCTGCCTGGAAACGTTGTTCGGGCGTTTCGGCAAAAGCGCAAAAGGCGGGGAAAAGGAAAATGAGAATGGGGAAAAGTGCTTTTTTCATGGTAATGAAAGTAGTGCTGGCGCACCTTTCCGAAAGTTTCAAACTTTCGGAAAGGTTGATTTTCAACCGACGGCGAGCCACCTTTCCGAAAGTTTGGAACTTTCGGAAAGGTTGATTTTCAATTCATTGGCTCAGCGACCCTGCCGGAATTTTCTTGAACAAATCCTCCACCGACCTCGGCCGCCGCTCGGCTTGCCAGCTAAAACCTGGCAATTTAAGCCCCTCGTGGTCGGCTTTTTTCATCGGAATCATATTGCCTTTGGGTTGGGTGTAGAAGCGGATGCCTTCGACTTCGTTGTTGCCAAAAAAAATCAGCATCTCGCTGCAAATGGTTTTGTTGACGCCGATGTAGGCTCGCTGGTCATCCAGCGCATAATAAACCGACTCGGCATTGCCCACCACCCGCACCCGGCGCACTTCGCTGCTATCAAAAAACGCCGTGCTGTTTTTGCCCTTGATTTGGTTGAAAAAAAACTCGTCGGGCGAGTTGATGATGAAGCTGTTGTTGCGCAGGAAAATGCGGTCAATCTTGTCGTTTGCCATTTGCATCTGTACGGTGTCGGCGGTGAATTGGGAGGTATCCGACCAAAGAACCGGGTTTTTGAACAGGCGGAACATTGAGTCTAAACTACTGTAACTCAGTGAGTCGCACACGCCTTGCAGGTCTTTTTTAAAAATGCGGACGTCGTGGAAGGCGAGGATGATGCGGGTGCTGTCGGGTGATTGGGGATTGGTAATTGGTGATTGGTGATTGGTGATTGGTGATTGGGTGGTGTCGGCGGGTGCGTCTGCCAATTCACCGGGTGACTTGAAGTCACCCGGTGAATCTTCGCCATTGGGGGTTTGGGATTGGGTGGTGTCGGCAGCAATTTCAGGTGTTGCGAGGCTGTCGGCTAAGTCAGGCGGTAACTTCAAGTTACCGCCTGACTTGTTGGCTGAGGTATCGGGTACAGGTGGTTTTGGCTGAAAAGACATCAGTGTATCAGCCGAAACGAACATCGAATCTTTATCTACCACCTTGATTAGCAAGGGTCTGCCTTGCTTTCCGCCACTGGCTTTCAGGTAGTTTTTCTTTTTGGAATGCTCCGCAAATTCAGCGACGACGGTCAGGTGCTCGGTGGTGTCTTGCCAAATCACGTTCCCGGCGGCGGTTCCGATTTCCAGTTCCTTGATGTAGTCCACCTGGTCTGCGTCGAGAATTTGGCTGCCGTCCACAATGTGCGAGCGACCACGAGTGGAGTAGGTTTCATTTTTTGCATCGTAAAAAACCGTGTCGCCTTGCAACGTGCGCTCCTCGTCCTGAAAACTGGCGTTGCCGATGAGCATGCTCACCTGGGTTTTGTCATTAAAACGAATCACATCGGCGGTAGCCAGGCTGGTTGAGTCTTCAAAATGAGCCTCGCCGAGCAGGGTCACTTCTTCCAGCTTGCCGTCGTAGCGCATCACGGTTGACCAGGCTTTCTGGTCGTTTTTCACGTATTGCGGCTTTTCGGTGAACTCTGCCAGCTTGCGGTCAATATCATAAAAACCAGCCTCGGTGTAGATTTTGGCGGTGTCCTGCACGATGAGTGTGGGCGCAAGAAACGTGGCGACCTGGCTGGAGGCATTGAATTGCAACGTGTCCGTTTTCAAAGTGAAATCAGGGCTGACCACGACGACGCTGTCCCGGAAAAAAATGTCGTCCGTTTTTGTGTGAAAGTATCCCCGGCGGCTTCGCAGGTGGGTGGTGTCGTTGGTCAAAGTTGCGCCGGTGAGGTAGGTGGCAATTTTTGAATTGGCATCGTAGGTCAGGTGGTCAGTGAAGAGTTTTTGCCGCCCTTTTTTCATGGAAACGTCGCCAAAAAGGTCGGCGATTTTGGTGTCGCTGCGGTAAGTGGCGGAGTCGGCGAAAATGCTGGTGGACTTGCCGTGCTGCAAAACGAAGCGCCCTTTTGCCGCCACCCTTGTGCTGTTTTGGATGATGGCGGAGTCGCAAAACAGGAAAACGGTGTCCTGGCGCAGCTCGACGTTTCCGACCAGTTTTTGCAGGGTGTCGAAGCCGACGACGTTGTAGGTGAATTCGTCCGCCCATAAAATATTGATGTGGTCGTCGCTGGCGGTTGGCTGCTGGCAGTTGGCGGTTGGCAATTGGCAGGTTGCCAGGAAGATGAGTGCGTTGAAATACAGGCAGTTGCGTTTGAAAAAAATCATGCTTGGTGATTTGCTTTGGCGAGAACGCCGGGGCGGACGGTGAGTTGGAGGCGTTTGCTTTTGGTTAACCAGCGAGGTAACTCTTCAGAGAGAGGTGTTTTTTGAGATTTTTTTTCCAA
>CAZHLB010000861.1:0-3143 GCA_964533005.1 uncultured Saprospiraceae bacterium | reverse complement strand
CCATCCTCCATTCCATCAACAATCATGTAATCATGTAATCATCAATCATTTAATCCACCTGATGGAGGCTTGTTTGAAAATGCACTGCTTACCGTAGTTTGATTTCACTCAAAAGCTTCCGGTTCTGCCGGATTGCCGGGTCAGTCAAGTCAGCGTTGGCGGGGGCTTCGTAAAAACGGACGACGACGGCTTCCGCCAGGTTTGGAATTTTCACGGCGAAGACGGCAGGCGAGGCTTGCTTTTCCCGGTGGACGACGCCTTCGGGGTTCTCGAAAACCTCCTTTCGTTGCTTGATGGGATGCGCAATGCTGGCGGAAAAAAGCAGGTTGCCGTCTGCCGAAAGCACGTCGTAGGAAAGCTGCTCGACGCTCATGGCGTAAGTTCGGTCGTAGTCGCTAGCGACAGGTTTGGCGCTCATCAGGTCGAGTTTGCCGTCCGAGTTCATCTGCAAAATCAACTGGCGGGCAGCGGCGGGCATGACTTCAAAAGCGGCGCTGCCGATGGATTTTCCATTTTCGAGCACGGAAATGCTAATCTGCCCGGCGTCCAACATGGGAACCATGACTTGCAGGTGACCCATACCATCCGTGCCGAGAATGCTGGCTGGCATTTTTCCAAAATTGACCTGCAAGCCTTCCGTTTTCTCGAAACTGCCTTCGCCACGGGCGAGGAAAACCGTTGCGCCGGGCGAGCCTTTGGCGGGCGAAACAGTGAGTTGCTCGCCGCCGCCGCCGGTGGTTGTCTTGCAGCGCATGGACAGCACTGCGGGGATGAAAAGCAATAAAATCAACTTTTTCATAAGCTATCCGATTGAGGTGACTGAAATCTGGCTGTCGAAGGAGGCAGTTTTTTTAGGCAAAGAAGCCAAAGGTGGGTCGGAGGCTTTTTGCAAAAAGAAGAGCGGATAGCTTGATAAAGGGACGGTTGAGTATTTGTTCAAAAAATGTCAGAGATGCCTGTGTTTCATCAAAAAATAGCTTGGTTTGGATTTGCGGTAGGGATAGGGTAGGGACTTTCTTGCAGAGCCTATCCTAAAACCATGTCGAGGTGGAATTCACCTTTCCGAAAGTTTGAAACTTTCGGAAAGGTTGTTCCGGATAACGGGCGTCCCACCTTTCCGAAAGTTTCAAACTTTCGGAAAGGTAGTTTTCGGATAGGCTCTTCCGCTGACTGGTTCACCACCTGATGAGCGCCGCTCCCCAGGTGAAGCCACTTCCAAACGCTGCCAGGCAAACCAAATCCCCCTCCTTCACTTTCCCAGCTTCCCAAGCCTCGCACAAGGCAATCGGGATCGAGCCGGCGGTCGTGTTTCCAAATTTTTGAATGTTGTTCCAAACCTGGTCGTCCCGCAACCCGAGGCGGCGCTGCACCATTTGGCTGATGCGCAAATTCGCCTGGTGCGGCACGAGCAAATCGAGGTCGGAAGGCTGCAAATCTTTGTCACTCAGTACTTCCTGAATCACTTCCGGGAATTTAACCACTGCCGTTTTGAAGACCAATTGCCCCTCCATGGTCGGGTAAATCATGGCGTCGTCCATCATTTTTTGCGTGAGAAAAAGCCCGCCGAACTCCTGGTTTTCATCGTAGCCAAAATCTGCCGGATGCCCTGCCTTTTTAAAATGATACCCCCCGTGACAACCGGGATTGATGAAGGCAAGCTGCTCGGCGTGTGTGCCGTCGGAATGCAGGCGGGTGCTGAGGATGCCCTTGCCGGGTTCGTCAGTCGGCTGCAAAACGACCGCCCCGCCGCCATCGCCAAAAAGCACGGTGACGTTGCGTCCTCGTGTGGTGTAGTCCAGTCCCATCGAATGCACTTCGGCGCCGACGAGCAGGATGTTTTTGTACATCCCGGAGCGGATGAACTGGTCGGCAACGGTCAAGCCATAAATGAAGCCGGAGCATTGGTTGCGGATGTCGAGCGCCCCGATTTCCGTGCGGGTGATGCCCAATTCCCGTTGCAGCAGGACGCCGCAGCCGGGGAAAAAATAGTCGGGGCTAAGGGTGGCGAAAATGATGAAGTCAATGTCTTCCTTCGAGATGCCCGCCCTTTGGATGGCGATTTCGGCGGCTCGTGCGCCGACGGTGGAAGTGGTTTCCTCTCGTCTTCCGACATAGCGGCGTTCCCGGATTCCGCTGCGCTCCTGAATCCACTCGTCGGTGGTGTCCATGTGGCGCATGAGGTCTGCGTTGGTGACGACGTGTTCGGGGACGTAGAAGCCGATTCCTGCAATTTTTGTCTGTGGCATGATGCTTTAGTTTTTTTGAGGTCAAACTAAAGCCTTTTTTGCTGAATGGCTAAATGGTTAAATGGCTAAATGGCTATCAAGCCATTCAGCCATTTAACCATTCAGCCATTTATTCATCACTGGCTAAAAGCAAAATTCAAAATATTCGCCCCCATCCGAAGCGACGCCTGGCGCAGTTCCTCCGGGTCTTTGTGAACCTCGAACGATTCCCACCCGTCGCTGATATTGCTTTCCAGCAAAAGCAGGCAGACCATGCGCCCTTCGTGAAACAGCGCCATTGCTTCCGGCGATTTGTCGTTGTGCTTGTGGATTTTGGGCAAACCCTTCGGGAAATTGAATGGCTCGAAAAAAATAGGATGCGCCGCAGGTAGCTCCACGAAATTGTATTCCGGGAACACCTTTTTCATCGCCGGATGGACGAAATCGCTCATGCCGAAGTCGTCGTCTATGAGCAGGAAGCCGCCGCCGAGCAGGTAATTCCGCAGGTTTTCCGCCTCCTGGTCGCTGAAAACAACATTGCCGTGACCAGTCATAAACAGAAATGGGTAGTTGAAAATCTCCGCGCTGCCCACTTCGACGATGGCATGGTCGAGGTCGAGATTGGTGCTCAGTTTTTCGTTGCAAAAGCGGGCGAAGTTGGACAGTGCATCCACGATGGAGTACCAGTCGCCGCCGCCGCTGTATTTGACCAGGGCGAGTTTCAACGAAGGGGAAGAGGCAGTGGAAAAAGAAAAAGCGATTGTTACCGCTGCGGCGAGTAGAAGGCAGATGGCTGTTTTTTTTAGAGAATTCATGTATTTGAGGATTGATTACATGATTGCAGATTACATGATTACATGATTTTTGAAGTGGTTGGGGGGGGGGGGGGGGGGGGGGGGGGGGGGGGGGGGGGGGGGG
>CAZHLB010000860.1:0-3164 GCA_964533005.1 uncultured Saprospiraceae bacterium | reverse complement strand
GCAAATTGTAAAAAAGGTGGCGGCTTCAAATACAGACACGCCGACACTTGAGGTTTCACTCCTTATCAATGCTATTCATTTTTCATGAAAATACTTACGTCAGTTTTGCTTTTTCACATAATATGCATGACTGGATTAAAAAGTTTTGCCCAAACTCAACCCCATAAAGTTCGAATTGGGGCTTATTTTGGACTGAATCTGGATGTTTATAAAGTAAATGATGCAGGCGGTTGGCTTGACAATTCTGCACTTGGCTTCGTTTCAGGTGGAATGGAGGTAGACTTTGAATATACGGATAGGTATTCCATCGGTGGCGGACTTTATTTTAAGCCCTATGCCGAAGGCGTTGAATTTAAAAATATGCTATCAAGTTCTTTTAGTAACTCCATGAGTACCCTTCAATTTCCAGTATATTTACGGGCAAGAACTTATTTTCAGAATAAAGATGCGGTTGCCTATATTTTAGGAGGAGCTGCATTAGCAATCAATCAGAGCTTTGATAGTTATAGTTTTGAAACGGGAACATACACCAATGCAAGTGGAGAAAATATTGGATATTCAGCAGCAGTGAATACTCATTTAAAAAGAGTCTTTCCATTGATATTTATGGGTGGGGGTTTGGATACACGTATTTTCAATCAGGAACGCCATCCGTATTCTAAGGATTTAAGAATTGCATTATCAGTGCGCAGGTATTTCGGTTTTACGGACGTAATGAAATTGGATATTGACTACATTTTAAATAATAGTGGTGCTGCTTTTTTTGCGCAGGAAAATTACAAGGGAGGCTATTGGATGTTTAGCATTTTCCTAATTTATGCTTTCGAACGTTAAAGTGTATCGTTGCTCCGCTTGCGTAGGGTTTTACTCACTCAATTCAAAGATGACGGTCACATTTCCAGACCCCAATGCAGCCGCAAGCGCCTCCGTATCATTTATGCGTCCAAGTCTTGTATAATTATAGGATGTTGAAAAGGATTGATAAAAAAGCACCAGCGTGTTGTCTCCATAAAGCATTAAATCGCCGGATTGGATAGTTCCAGGATTTGATGCGTTTGCTGGCAGGTTGGTGGAGAGATTGAAATACTTTTCGTTGCCGTTCAGCTCGGTCATGTTTAGCGTTAAAGGCAACATGGATTTGAAGGCTGCTGCCGTTGCATTGTCTAAAAGCGTGGCAGTGAATGTGTTGGTTCCAACCTTAATTTTCATTTTAACTCCAATTGATTGTGAAGCATTATCAGCATTGCTTACTACCTCCGGTTTATCGGATACCGGGGCTTTTTTATCACGTGATGCACAACTGGCAAAGAGATAAAAAAACCCGAAAACAAAGAAAAGTAATTGTTTCATAGAACTCGTTTTACTGCATGGATTAATCAAATGGACTTGATGAATTTAGCTGGAATGCCACCATATACAGTATTGTCCGGTACATCCTTTGTGACGACCGCACCTGCCGCCACGACGGAGTTTTCGCCCACGGTGACGCCAGCCAATATGGTAGCATTTGCAGCTATCCACGCATTGCGTTTGATAACTATCGGCTTTAATTCTAGTATTTTTCGCTCGATAGGATTTACCGGATGGTTTTCCGTGATGAGACTGACTTTAGGGCCAATCAACACGTCATCTTCTATGGTAATGCCACCCAAATCCAGGAAAGTACAGGCATGGTTAATAAAGACATTTTTGCCGATTCGGATATGCCGCCCGAAATTGGTATGGAAGGGAATAAAAATGATGGTGCTTGCGTCAATTTGCTGTCCGGTTATTTCACTCAGCCGCTCCCGGATTTGGTCAATGCCGGTGGAAGTATTGAGTGCTGCGGACAATTCCATCGTACGGGAAACAGCCTCGAATATCTTTGGATATTCCGGGTCATTCATCGGAATTAATCCCCCGGCGAGCATTCTGGCAAATATGTCTTTGCCGCTTTGATTGGAGATATTTTCTTTATCCTGATTGACCATTGTTTTTGTACTTGCTAACATGCTGCAAAGGTATGTCCTAATTCCCCGCTGGACATCTGTCTTTTACTCCTTTCGCTCCCGGCGGTTTGCAACCGCCGCCTCCTTGCACGAACTTCAACACTTGAGCCATCACTTATCTCACAAAATAAACCCCAAATAATTATCCCGGTGAATGACCGAAAAAGGCACGCCGGGATAATTTTTTTGAAAAAACAATGGCGGTTTGGCAGGCGAGTCTTTCCATTTAAATTCAAAGGCTGCAAGCTTATTTTCTTGCCTTTCGATTAAATCAATTTCTTGCTGGTCATACGTGCGCCAGAAAAAATATTCCGTGTACAAGCGCAAATAACTGTTCCGTTTGATACGCTCGGAAATCAAGTAATTTTCCCAAAGTTGCCCCAGGTCTTTCCGTTGCGGCATCAATGCAAAATCGCCGATGAGCGCATTTCGGATGCCGTTGTCGTAAAAATACCACTTGGAACTTTTGACGACCTCCTTCCTCAAATTGGAGCTAAAGCCGCCTAACTTGTACAGAATGAACACTTTGGAAAGCAAATCCAGATATCGTTCCACCGTGCCTCGGTGCAATGACAACTGCCGCCCAAGTTCATCATTCGACACTTCCATTCCAATTTGGTAAGCCAGCAATTGCAGCAATTGCAAGAGCTTCGAGGAGTTTTTTATTTGCTCGAAAGCAAGAATGTCCTTCAACAAATACGACTGAACCAACCCCCGCAGGTATTCCGATTTTTGATTTGCTGCGGGCAGGTTTACCACTTCCGGGTAAGTGCCGAAAACCAGCCGCTCGTCTAAACGGGAAGCCGTTTCCAAGCGATTTTCTACCTGGCTCAACTCAGTTTGGGAAAGGGGAAATAAATCGAAATGAATTTTTCTGCCGGTCAGTGGCTCGCCGGTTTTGTTGGTCAGGTCGAAGGAGGAAGAGCCGGTGGCAACAATCGTCAGGTTTGGAATTTCGTCAATCATCAATTTCAACGCCTTGCCAATGTCAGGGACGACTTGCGCCTCGTCCACCATCAAAAGTTGCGTGTCGCCCAACCAGGTTTTGTAATGTTCAATGCTCCGGTAGGAAAGCAATTCCTCGGTTTTCATGTCTTCCGCATTTAGCAAAAGCGCTTTGCCGGGGTATTGATTTTTGATTTGACGAATAAGCGAAGTTTTGCCGACCCGTCGAGT
>CAZHLB010000859.1:0-3168 GCA_964533005.1 uncultured Saprospiraceae bacterium | reverse complement strand
ATTCGCCGCCGAACTGGAGTTCGGCGGTACGGGTACGTTTCAGCCCGAAAGGATCATGAGCCGAAAGTTTTCATGACGATTTATCTTTTTGAAAAAGCGAACCAGGCAGCGCCGGGCTTGACGGCGAAGGAGTTTGCCTCCCGGACGAGCCGGGCGCTGCTTGCCCGCTAAGGTGAATGGTGAAGTTGAGAAGGGAAGAAAAGATGGTTTTTCAGGGTCAATCGCAGGGGGGTAAGCATTGATTTTGATGTCGTTGAGCACTCGTGCGCTCAGGTTCGTGCCGATGTTGGCGGTGGCGGTTCCCACGCAGCAGGGAGCTTTGATGACGTGAGGGACGCTGCGCAGATTCACCATTTGACCATCCACAGCCTGGACACGTTCGACGGTGATGGTGATGGTGGCGCAACCGTTGCAGTTGCCATTGCAGTTGGTTTCCACTTTTTTCACCCAACCTTCGGCGATGGAACCGGCGGCGATGACCACCTGCCCGGCAACGGTGACGTCGCTGCGAACCAGGAAGTCAATAGCGTTTCCAACGGCAACATCTTCGGCGGTGAAGGTCTCGTTGAGGGTCAGCGAGACGGCAGTGCCTGCCCGGAGGGTGATGGTTTGACTCGGCGGAACCAGAGCGAAAGCGGTGTTGAGGATGCCAGCGAAAGCGGCTGCGAAAAGCGTACGGAAGAAAGATTTTTGAAACATGGTTGTAAATTTTAAAAGGTGAAAAGATTTGATTTTGAATCGTCGGCGCTGTTTTTATCAGCGCTTTCGTGAATAAGTGGAAGCGGGCATTCGGGGGTACCCATGTTTCTTAAAAAAATTTTGAAGGAAAATTAAAAGGCTGATTTTCAGCAGTGTAGATAGGAAATCGGATGGCTCAATCCGGCAGGCTGTAAGAATTGGGTGCGAGGGCAGGCGTCATTTTTTTCGAAAACCGGCTTATTAGGCTGTCAATTGATTTTTGAGGAGTTAAACAGTGTTGACAGCACTTCAAGTGC
This sequence comes from uncultured Saprospiraceae bacterium, assembly GCA_964533005.1. Lineage (GTDB taxonomy): Bacteria > Bacteroidota > Bacteroidia > Chitinophagales > Saprospiraceae > UBA6168. The sequence continues at coordinate 2,173 of CAZHLB010000859.1, read as the reverse complement.
TGTCAGCACTATCGCCCAACTGTTTTTAAGCTGCCGAAAAGTAAGGCTTTCCCGAACCTGCATTTACTGCCTCGCAGGTTTTCCCAAAAGGTCAGCTTAAACGCTCTTATTTCAAACCTTGCGCCAGCCCCAACTCCAGTCCCCGCAACTCCGCCAGTCCCCGCAGCCGCCCGATGGCGGAGTAGCCGGGATAGGTTTTCTTCTTCAAATCATCGAGCATTTGATGCCCATGGTCGGGGCGCATTGGAATAGGGATGCCGGTGCGGTTCATCAATTTCAACACCTCCGCTACCACTGCCGCCATGTCCGTGTCGCCCGTCAGGTGGTCAGCTTCAAAGAAATTGCCCGCTGCGTCTCGCTTCGTGTTGCGCAAGTGAAGGAAGTGAATGCGGTCGCCAAAGCGCCTGACCATGCCGGGCAAGTCGTTGTCAGCCCGTGCGCCGAAGCTGCCGGTGCAAAAGCAAAGCCCGTTGGCAGGCGAAGGCGCAGCGTCGAGCAATTCCCGCACATCCTGCTCCGTGCAAACGACCCTCGGCAAACCGAGTACGGAAAAGGGCGGGTCGTCGGGGTGGATTGCCATTTTCAAACCGCACTCCTCCGCCACCGGCACGACTTCCCGGAGGAAATCGAACAGGTGTTTTTTCAACTCTGCCGCCCCTATTTTTTCGTAATTTTTGAGCGCCGCCAGCACTTGTTCCGGCGTGAATGCTTCGTTACTGCCAGGCAAACCAAGCAGGATGTTTTGGAACAAAACCGCCCGCTCTTGCTCGCTCATCCTATCGAAACGGGCTTTGGCAAACTCGATTTCCGTGGCGGAATAATCCGCAGCCGCGCCGGGTCTTTTCAGCAGAAAAAGGTCGAAAGTGGCAAAGGCGGCTTTTTCAAAACGCAAAGCCTTGCTGCCGTCGGGCAGCAAAAATGCCGGGTCGGTGCGCAGCCAATCGAGGATGGGCATGAAGTTGTAAGTCACCACTTTCAGCCCGCAGGCGGCGACGTTGCGAAGGCTGGTTTTGTAATTTTCAAGGTACTGCCGCCAATTGCCTGACTGCTTTTTGATGCCCTCATGCACGGGCAGGCTTTCGATGACCGTCCAGGTCATGCCAGCGGCTTCGATGTTTTTTTTGCGCTTTTCGATTTCCCCGACCGTCCAGATTTCGCCGTAGGGAATGTGATGAAGGGCAGTGACGACGCCCGCGCATCCTGCCTGCCGGATGTCGGAAAGGCTGACCGGGTCGTGCTCGCCGAACCAGCGCATGGTCTGGTGCATGAAAATCATAGAGACTTCTTTTGGTTGATGAAGGTTGATAGGGTTAATAGGGTTGATATCAACCCTATTAACCCTATCAACCTTCATCAACTTTTTTAAAACCCAATCGCATTGCCGCCGTCCACCCGAATCGTTTCCCCCGTGATGAAGCCCGCCTCGTCCGAAGCCAAAAACCAGGCGGCATTGGCGACGTCTGCCGGGTCGCCCATTTTGCCCATCGGGGTGCGCGAGATTGCCCGGTTTTTCCGCTCCGGGTCGCTCTCGAAGGCTTTGGAAGTCATGGCGGTGACGATGAAACCGGGAGCGATACAATTGACCCGGATGCCCAGTGGGGAAAGCTCCGAAGCCATTGCTCTCGCCATGCCTTCGAGCGCGGTTTTGGCGGCGGAATAGGCAATGATTTTAGGCAAGCCATATTTCGCCGCCATCGAACTGATGTGAATGATGCTGCCGGAATTTTGCGCCGCCATCACTTTCGCCACTTCGCGGGACATGACAAAAACGGCGGTCAGATTGGTCAGGATGACTTTTTGAAAATCCTCGTCGGTGACTTCGAGCAAAGGCTTTTTCATGTTGATGCCAGCGTTGTTCACCAGCGCATCTATTCGACCATGCTTAACGCCAATTTTTTGCACGAAAGCGGGGATTTGGTCGAGCGCCTCCATGTCCAATTGCACGGCTCGGCAGTTTGCGCCCAGCGCATTTCGGGCATTTTCCAATTTCTCCAAATTGCGCCCGGTGACGTAAACCAGCCAGCCGTTTTCGGTGAATTTTTTGGCGATGGCGAAGCCGATGCCGGAGCCTCCGCCAGTGATGATTGCTACTTTTTGATGAGTCATTTTGAAATTTTGGTCTTTGGACACTTTTGAGACGCGAGGAGGATGGGAACGCGGATGACACGGATTA
>CAZHLB010000858.1:0-3174 GCA_964533005.1 uncultured Saprospiraceae bacterium | reverse complement strand
GATTTGGTAGGCTGGGCTGAGTTTCTTTTTCAGGAAAAACTGGAGGTCTTCGTTGTCTTCGATGACGAGGATTTGCTGCATTTCGGCAACGGCAGTTTCAGGTAAAATCGCTGTCAAAGCGAGCGAGGCATCTTCCGCCTCGAACAAAAATTCCCGCTCGGCAGCAGCCGGATGACCGTTTCCAACTGGCAATTTCTCCTCGTCCAAATGCACTTTGTCCAGCGGCAGCGACACGGTAAAGCGGCTGCCTTTGCCTTTCGAGCTTTTCACCGAAATCGAGCCGCCGTGCAGTTCCACCAGCGATTTCGAGAGGGACAAGCCCAAGCCCGTGCCAGTCAACTGGCGCTCTTCGCCTTGATAAAATGGCTCGAAAACGTGCGCCAATTCTTGCTCCGACATGCCTTTGCCGTTGTCTTCGACGGAGAGTTTCACCCTGTTTTCAAACGTATCAACGGAAATGGACAGGTGGATTTTGCCACCGTCCGGGGTGAATTTGAAGGCGTTGGAAAGCAGGTTGAACAGCACTTTGTCCATCATGCTGGCGTCGAACCAGACGGGAATTTGCTCGTGGCGGGTTAGTAATTGGAACTCGATGCCCCGCTTTTGCGCCGTGTTTTTGTACGATTCCATGATGTTTTGCACGAAGGCGACCAGGTCGTTTTCGCTTGCCTGCAATTTCATTTGACCGCTTTCGGTCTTGCGAAAATCCATTAGTTGGTTGACCAAACGCAGCAGGCGGAAGGCATTTTGGCGGATGTGACTGATGCCTTGTTGCTCGTCTTTGCTGAGTTTTTTGGAGGGCAGGAGGTCTTCGGCGAAGCCCAAAATCAGGGTGAGCGGCGTGCGAAATTCGTGGCTGACGTTGGTGAAAAAATCAACTTTCGCCTGCGTCGCCCGGCGCACTTCGTCCGACATTTCAACAAGTTGGCGCTCGTGCTCGAGGATTTCCTGGTTTTTCAATTCGAGGCTGCGATTGGCGGCTTGTTTTGCCCGCAGGGATTTCCACAAAAACGCCCCCAGCACCAGGGTCAGCAGCAGGCTGGACAGCAAAATGAAGATGTAAACCCGCTGGCTGCGATAAATGGCTTGCAGCGCCGACAGCCCCGACATCTGCTCGTCAATGCTTTTTTGCAGGCTGAACACCTTCTTCATTTGGTTGTGCAAAATGCGGGCGTTGCCGTCGTTGATGACGATGGTTTGCAGGGTGTTTTTCTTTTCAAAAGGCAGGTTGTTGAGCACCGAAAGCGCCAGTTGGATTGCCTCGCCGCCGCCCGTCGGGTAAAGCATGGAGGCATCCAAAACGCCATCTTCCACTGCCTGAATACCTCGCCCCGTGCCGGGAATGCCGTCTATTCCGACAAAAAAAAGGTCTTTCGCTTTGCCTTCCTGCTGCGCAACCTGCCAGGCGGTTTCCGCCAGCAAGTCGGTGTGAGCGAAAATGATTTTCACCTCCGGGTGCGCCTGGAACAGCATGGGCAGTTGTTTGTAAATTTTATCCAAACCCACCTCGTCGTTTTCCAAAACGGCGACCACTTCCAGCCCCGGAGATTTGGCAATGGCATCCCGAAAACCCCGGTGGCGCTCGATGGCGGGCGACATCGCCATTCCGAGTTGCAATTCGATGATTTTTCCTTGCCCGTTGAATTGGTTGGCGACGTACTTCCCCGCCGTCTCGCCGACTTCGTAATTGTCAGCGCCGATGTAGGAAGTATAGTTTTGGGAAGCCGTTTTCCGGTCAACCAAAATCACGGGAATGCCCGATTTATAGACCTCCTCGACAATCGGCGTGAGCGGCTCGGATTCGTTGGGCGAAACCAGCAGGAGGTCAATGTCCAGCTTCATCAACTCCCGGATTTGCTCGATTTGCAGCTTGCTGTCGTTGTTGGAGACCCTCATTTCGAAGTCTAATTCCGGGTGCAAAGCAAGCTCCCGGCGCATTTCGCTGTTCATGACGTCCCGCCAGGCGTCGTCGCAGCATTGGGCAAAGCCGATGAGGTATTTTTTCTGCGCAGGCTCGGGCGAGCAGGCAGCGAGGAAAAACAGGCAGGCGAGCGGCAGGATGTGTTGCGTTTTCTTCATTCAATAATGCGTTGCTTTCAGCCAATATCGGGGAAAAGTTGAGCAAGGTAGGAAATGAGGCAAAATGCAAACGCAACGAACGGAAAACGCTTGGGCGGATTTTTTAAACACATAGTCACATAGAAAACATAGGCTGTTATTCAAAAACTATGTGTTTCTATGTGACTATGTGTTTAAAAAAAAATGCGTGTTGATATTTCTACCGCACCACAACAACGGGTATTTCATCTTCCAAAGTCACCAATTTTTCGGTCACGCTGCCCAGGAATAAATCATCCAGTGCCGAATGTCCCTTCGCTCCGGCGACAATGCAATCCACGCCATTATTTGCGGCATATTCCACGATATGCTGCGCAATATTGAAATAATCATTTTGCAGGAAAATCGGCTCGAATGGCGCCGGCGATAATTGATGTTTGGAAAGAAAATGGTCATAATGTTCCTTCACCCGGTCACGCCAATCGTGCGCTAACATGCCATAATTTCGGGTCAAATAAAGCGCCGTCGGCGGATAGTCAACGATATGCAAGGCAGTGATTTTCACGCCTTTGCGATTACCTCGCAAGTCGAGCGCCGCCTGCAATGCCTTCACGGAATAAGCTGAAAAATCAACCGGAACGAGCAGGTTTTTAAATATCGGCTCGCTGTTTTCGGACACGAAACAAACGGCGCCTTTTACTTTTCTGGCAACCATGCGGGGAATTATGCCGCTACTTTCCTCCACTTTTTTCTTTCCTAAAAGCAGGAGTTCTGCACCTGTCTCGTCTGTTTTTTCCACCAAAGTTTGGAAGGGGACGCCTTCTTCCACCTCTATTTTCACTTTGGCTTTGTGCCTGTTTTCAAAGGTCGCCTTGATTTCGGCTTTCATTTTCTTTTCAATTTTTTCATCCAAATGAAAGCCCGGCGATACAATGCTATGCACGACGTCAACCGAACTATCCGGCAGCACAAACTCAGGAATTACGTGCATGAAATGCACCTCTTTCGCTGCAAAATGCCCGGCAAAAAAATCTGCAAAACGCAGCAGCGGCTCGTCCATATCTGATAAATCGAGCGCAACGACTATGCTATTTATCGTTTTCATATCGCTTGAAT
>CAZHLB010000857.1:0-3181 GCA_964533005.1 uncultured Saprospiraceae bacterium | reverse complement strand
CAGAGGAACTGTCCTGTCTCGTATAAGCGGCAGGACAGTTCCTCTGCGAGGATGACAAAAGCGACTTGCAGACGGAACTTGGGACAGGACGGTTCCTCTGCGAGGATGACAAAAGCGACTTAGCCAGACGTGCATTAAATCAACGGTATCCTAATCGTAAAAAACCCCTCCTCCTCTCCCACCTCGACCTTCCGCTCCGACAGGTATTGGTAAAAAGATTGCAAGTGCGCCAAGCCCCGGCGGTTGCTGGTTTCGACGACCCTCTTTTTTTGCAGGTTGTTACGGACGACGAGGCAATCGTCTTCCACTAAAACCTCCACCACGAGCGGACTTTCCTCGTCAATGATGTTGTGTTTGATGGCATTTTCGAGCAGGTTTTGCACCGTGACGGGCACGATTTTTCGGTGAAAATGCTCCCCGTCCACCCGGAAATGCACCTGCAAACCTTCGCCGAACCTCACTTTTTGCAGCTTCACGAAGGACTCGCCGGACTTCAATTCCTCCGACAGCGGCACGGTTTCCCGCTCGCTGCTTTTCAAAATGTAGCGGTAGGTCTTGCTCAAGCTATCGAGAAACCCGGCGGCAGCCTTCGGGTCAATAGCGATGAGGCTGCCCAACGAAGTGAGCGAGTTGAACAGAAAATGCGGGTTGAGTTGCTGCCGGAGGCTTTCGTATTGCACCACCGCTTTTTCTTTTTCGAGCATTTGCGCCTTTCTCGTCAGTTCCTGCAATTGCCGCTCTTCCGCCCTGCGCCGGCGGTAAAACCAACCGCCCGCCGCCAGGGCGAGCAGGCTCACGAGCGCCCAAAACCAGCCCGTTTTGTAAAAAGCGACCCGCACCTGGAGCGGCACATTCAGGGCTTCCGCCTCCGGCGCTCCCGCCGGTTTTACCTGAAAAAAATAGCGCCCCGCCGGGATGTTGGTGAAGTTCACGAAACGGTTTTCCCTGCACTTAACCCACTGATTGTCAAAACCTTTCAGCCGGTATTCGTACTCCTCCTCGTCGGCATGAGCGAGGTCGAGGGCAGCAAATTCGAAGGAAAAATAACGGCTGTCCGGCGGCACGTCGAGCGTTCCGGCAGGCATCAGTTCGCTGCCGTCGTAGCGCTCCGTGCCGTCAATTTTAAAGGAAGTCAGGGCGAGCGGCACGGCAGTTTTTGTCACGGTAACCTTCGCCGGGTCGAACGAGCCATAAACATCTTGCGCCATGCTGGCGAAGATGGTTCCGTCCATGCCGGGTTTGAGTCTGAAGGCGTTGAAATTCAGCCCGTCTTTTTTGCCGAAGGCGCTGATATTCTGCGTGTTTTTGTCAATCCTGACCAATTTTTCGTGGACGATGCACCAGAAATTGCCCTGCCTGTCCTCCACGCCATGCACGGTGTAGTTGTTGGGCAAGCCGTCGCTCACGGTGTATTTTTTTCGCAAACGGGGGCGCTCGCCGGAGCAGTCGAAGTGCAAAATGCCGCCCTCCGTGCAAGCCCAAATGTCGCCGTTGGAGGCGGCGAAAAAGCTGTTCAAGCGCAGGGTCGCCCGATCCGATGTGAATTTGCCCTCGGCGTCGAGGAATTCAAATTTTCGCTCGCCGGGCAGGTAGTAGCCATAAGCCGTTTTGCCACGACTGCCAAACCACGTCCTGCCCCGCCCGTCCACCTCCACCGAGCCAACGATGTTGGTGGCGATGGTGTGTGGGTCGTTTTCATCCGGCAAAAACTGTTCGGATTGCCCCGTGCGGGGGTCGAAACGTAGCAGTCCCAAATGCGCCGTGCCTAACCAAAGGTTGCCGAGCGAGTCTTCCGCAAGTTCGGTGTAAAAATTCGACACCTTTTCCTGGGAGTAAATCTGCGGCTGCACCGGCGTTTCCAAGCGGCGGGTATCCGGGTTGAATTGCAAAATCGAGTGGTGGGTCAGCACCCAAATCTTGCCGTCCCGAGCCTGCAATAAATCCATCACGAGCAAGGCGCCACTCTCCATTGGCGGAGCGTAGAAGCCGAGTACCTGCTCCTTGCCCGTCTTTTTTTCGACGACGTGCAGCCCGTCGGCGTACTGCGTGCCGATGAAGAAAAAACGCCTCTCCCGGTCTTCCAGCAATTGGGAAACAATGAAGGATTGCTTCCGGTCAGCAGCGACTTCGTGGCGGCGGAAATGCCTGTCTTTCAGGCGCATCCGTACCAATTTGCCGTCCGCCGCTGCCCACGAGTTGCCCTGGTTGTCGGGCACAATCCCCCCTACCACTTGCGGCGGTAGCCCGCCGATGACCTGCTCCGGGTGGTCGGCAAACCAGAAAAACTGTTCGGTTTTTTTATTGAAAATGCCCAAGCCCCGGTCATGAGTGCCAATCCAAATTTCATTAAGGCTTTTTGCCGTGAGGTCGTACACGATGTTTTTGCCGGGGGCGGGCACATTTTCAGGGTAAAAAAAGAATTGGCGGCGCTCGCCTGTTTTGCGGTTGATGCTGCGCAGACCACTCTCCCAACCGCCCGTCCAAAGCAATTCGCCGTCCGGCAAGATGCAAGAAGCCTGCTCGGCGAAGAAAGCCCCGGCAGGCAATTTTTTTAAAGGACGCCATGGTCTGGCAGTGCCCGTTTCGGGGTCGAAAACGTAGAAGTCGCCTGGGTTGGTGACCCAAAGCTTACCTTGCTCATCCTGATAAAAGCGGTAACCGGTGTTGTAAGCCGACAAATCTTCGGCGTTCAGGTGAGGCGAATTTTCAGCGGTCACGAGGTCGAATTGCTTGAAACTGCCCGTTTTCACGTCCAACTGCACCACCCCGTTGTAAGCGACGCCCGCCCAAAGCCTGCCCGCCCGGTCGAAAAACAACCCGGTGACCGGGGCGGTCGAAGGTTTCAGTTTGCGGGTGAAAGGGTAATTGCAGAAGCGCCCGGCCGCCCGGTCGTATCGGCTGACGCCGCCCCTGCCCAAGCCCAGCCAGAGGTCGCCGTTTTTGTCCTCCAATATTTTCATCACCGAGTTGTGTCCGATGCTCGTCGAGTCGCCCGGCACGTGGCGGAAAGGCTTGAAAGTGTAGCCGTCGTAGCGAATCAGCCCCTCCGAAGTGGCCACCCAGAGGTAGCCTACCCTGTCTTGCCAGATATCGTAGATGTTGACGCCGCTCAAGCCGGGCGCTTCGGCGAAGGACTGTATTTCGAGGAATTGACCCGATTGGGAAAAGCCCAAACTCGCCT
>CAZHLB010000856.1:0-3181 GCA_964533005.1 uncultured Saprospiraceae bacterium | reverse complement strand
CTGCTGCAAATATTGGTGTGCGAGTTGTGCCCGTCAATGCCCCAGCTTTGCAGCACCCTGTCCATGTAACCCTCGTGCCCCGGTCGCCCGACGTGGTAGGCGATTTCGTTGTTCCGACCCTCCTGCAATGCCTTGCGGATGCGCCCGGCGATGTCGTCGAGCGCCTCGTCCCAGGTGACCCGTTTCCACTTGCCGCTGCCCCGCTCTCCGTCCCTTTTCAGCGGGTATAAAATGCGGTCGGGGTCGGTGATTTGATTGATGGTGGCGGGCCCCTTTGCGCAATTTCGCCCCCGGCTGCCGGGATGCCAGGGGTTGCCCTCGAACTTGCGCACCTGGTTGGTTTCCTTGTCAATGTAGGCGAGCATGCCGCAGGCGCTCTCGCAATTAAAGCAAGTGGTGGGCACGATGGAGTAGTGTTTCGGTTCTTTTTTGGGCCACGCTTTGGCTTCGTATTCAACCCAATCGTCCCATTTTTCGGGTGGGGGAAATTTTGTCAAATCGCCTGGTTCGGTCAGGCTTTCGACGGCAGGCGAGTAGTCCTCGTCCTTGTGCAGGTTAGGGATGATGCCGAGGGATTCGGCGATTTTTTCGATGAAGGTGGGATTGTGTTGGTAGCCCATAATTTGGTTGTGAAAGCTGGTTCGACGGCGGGAGCAAGTTCACCTTTCCGAAAGTTCAAAACTTTCGGAAAGGTTGGCTTTCGCCTGCGCCGCCCAAAGGTATTTTTCTCGTGGAATGGCTTGGGTAACGTTCGTCACAAACCAGGTTTTCGAGAATCATCAAATTCCTCTAAGTTTGCTGAGGAAACTACAAAAACAAAAACATGGCGAATGACTTTTACCACGAAGCTACCAAAGAGGCGCTCATCAAAGACGGCTGGACAATCACACACGAACAGCTGCCTTTGGAGGCAGGAGTAAGAGACGTATACGTTGACTTGGCAGCAGAAAAGCTAATTATTGCCAGGCGAGGCGTTGAAAAAATTGCCGTCGAGGTGAAGAGTTTTGTGGGGCAATCGCCCCTCACTCAATTTGCCGATGCCATGGGAAAATTTGACTTGTATTCTTTCATTTTGCGAACCACGCTGCCCCGCCGCACTTTATTTATTGCAATGCCATTGCCCGCTTATGATGAGTTATTTGATGACCCTTTCATGGTAGAAATGGCGAAACATTATTCCATCAATCTCATCATATTCGAGCCAATTGAAAAAATAATAGTCCAATGGATAAAGAATTAAAATACAAGAAAGCTGTCAGGAATTTTATCCTGGAAGAAAGCAAACACAAGCTGAATTTGCCGGAAGTACGAACTGTTCCGGTCATTGACGATGCAGGCGGTCACTATTTATTATATCATAGTGGCTGGCACAACAACCGCAGGGTTTATAGTTGCTATTTGCATATTGACGTGGAAGGAGACCGGGCCATTGTGCAACACAATGGCACTGACATTGAAGTTGCTGATGAATTGATGGAACTTGGCGTTTGCCGGGAAGATATCGTGCTTGAATTTTTGCCGCCATACAGTCGGCAATATTCAGGTTTTGCGGTTGCCTAAATTGACGCCCACGTTTACGAAACTGTCAAAGTTTCGTAAACGTGGCGTATCAATTCCCTTCCCAACCTCGCCACATCCCGCACCAGCGCCTCAAAATCCTCCTTCCTGCTCCGGTGGTTCACAATCGCCGCACGAATAAAATAACCGCCATCAATTAAGGTGTATGAAGGCGTAGCCAATCCTTGCTCGTGCAGGCGCATGAGCAATTCCTTGTTCAAAGCATTCAATTCTGCCTGTTCCATGCCGCCGGGGTTGAAGCGGAAACAGCAGATGTTCATCGTCACCGGGGTCGCCAGTTCCAGCAGCGGCTCGTTTTTCACCAAACTTTCGAGGTAAAATGCCTGTGCGATGTTTTGCCGAATGAGCCGGGCAAATTTTTCTGCGCCATGCTCTTGCAACGACATCCAGACTTTCAGGGATTTGAAGCTTCTCGACAGTTCCATGCCCAGGTGCCGCTGAGGTTCGGGGCCCGCCGCCAAGCCACGTTCGTGCGCCAGCAAATACTCAGCTTGGTAGCCGAAGGCGGCACGGTGCAAATCGCCGTTTTTCACCAAAACGCAGCCGGATTCGTAGGGCATGTACATCCATTTGTGCAGGTCGAAAGCAAGGCTGTCGGCTTCCTCGATGGGTTGGAGTTGGGCGGAAAATTCAGGCGTTAGCTTCGCCAGTGCGCCGAAAGCGCCGTCCACGTGCATCCACAAATTTTCAGCCCGGCAGATGCTCAAGATTTCCGCCATCGGGTCAATCGCTCCCGTGTTCACCGTGCCTGCGCTGGCGACGACGGCGAAGGGTGCGAAACCTGCCGCCCGGTCTTCGGCGAGGAGTTGGCGCAGGTGCGCCGTGTCCATTTGAAATTGTCGGTTCACCCGCACTTTTCGCACCCCGGCGCCGCCGATGCCCATTACTTCGGCGGCTTTTTCGATGCAACTATGCGCTTCCGCCGAGGCGTAAAGCACAAGTGGGGCGGGTTGTGCCGCCAAGCCATGTTTGCGAATTTGGCGGTCGCCAAATGAATTTCGAGCCACGAGTAGCGCCGTGATGTTCGCCAGCGAAGCGCCGCTGACCAGCAAGCCGGTCGCCGCCGCCGGGTAGCCGAGGAGTTGTTTGCACCAATCAATAACCTGCCGCTCGACGTACATCGGCGAGTGGTCGCCGATGCAAGCGTTTGGGTTCATGCCTGCCGCCAGCAGTTCGGCAAGCATGGCAAACGGGCTGCCCGTGCCTTCCACCCACGACCAAAATCGAGGGTGGATATTGCCTTTGTTGAAAGGCAGGACGGCGGTTTTGAAGCGATCGTAAATCGAGGAAATGGCTTCCGGTTGCGTAGGCAACGGTTTGTCCAACAGGCTTTTGGCTTCGCAGGAAGGTTCTTGCCAGGCGGGGCGGCTGCGGATGTTTTGAAGGTAATCCATCATGTCGTCCAGCATTTGGTGACCGAGTTGGCGCATGGCATTCCAGTCGTTGGGGTCGAGCGTTTCTTCGTTTTCGAGCAGGTGGTTGAAGTCTAACATGGTTGTTTTCAAAATTTCGGTGAAAGTTTTTGGAGATGGTTATTTGGCAATTTCCGGGGACGCTGGTTTTTCTAACTTTTGAGGATTAAATGATTGAAGATTAAATGATT
>CAZHLB010000855.1:0-3183 GCA_964533005.1 uncultured Saprospiraceae bacterium | reverse complement strand
TTCGTACAGGCTCAATGTGTTCGGGATGTCATCAATGCCGAAGCGGATGAGCGACAGACCGAGCCGCCGGTTGCGATTTGAAAAAGGAAGCGTCATGCCGAGGTAGTCGAACTTGCCGACCCCGGCAAACCATTCGGCGTGCATGGCTCCGATTTGTAAGCCTTTTTCCTCGCCAAAACTTGCCAGCCCGGCGGGATTCCAGTAACCCGCCGTCACGTCGTCAATGGATGCCACAACAGAGTTTCCCAAGCCTTGCGCACGGGCGCTGACGCCGATGGAGAGGAATTCGTTGCTGTATTTTTGAGCGATGGAATAGTTGACAATCAGAAAGTTAGCCAAAAGGAAAGCAGTACAAAAAGTAAAAGTTGGGTAGAATTTCATGCAAAATTTTTTTTCGGATAAACGGCTTTGACTGTTTCAAAGTGTTTTGTGCCGAGAAGTTAGGAGGGAACTTGAAGTTGCCTCCTAACTTCTCAAAAAATGAGCGGCTACGTCGCCCCTCTTTTTTTGTTTAAAATAGTTAAAGCAGCAGCCTGCATACGGCGGCTGCTTTTAATTTTAATAGGAAAAGGGTTAAAGGCGCAAGGGTAAAGCTACCTAGCAAGTCGAAATCCAACGTCGTTATACTGGTTGACGACGTAGTACCTGTACCTGTAGGCTACACGGCAGTAGTCATGGCTAATGCTCCATGACCCACCACGAACCACCCGGCGAACTTTATCTCTACCGCTCGTCCAGGAAATACCGTCCGTGGGAGGGTCTTCGTAGTTTTTTTGCCAGAAGTCTACGCACCATTCCCAGACGTTACCGCTCATATCGAAAAAGCCTAACGAGTTCTGTTTTTTTGCGGCCACCTGTTTCGTCCGACTGCTATTGCCTGCGTACCAGGCAACTTTGCTAAGGTTGTTGCTGCCGCTAAAAATGGAGCGTTCCTTCTGCTTTCCGCCTTTAGCGGCATATTCCCACTCGCTTTCGGTAGGCAGGCGGAAGCCGCTGGCTTGCAAGTTGAGTTCGTATTCGCCGTCTTCGTTTTTCACTATCTCTTCTTGTAAGCTTTTTTGCCTACTCACCCAATTACAATATTCCACCGCATCGTACCAGTTAACATTCACCACCGGGTTATCGCCAGGGTCGTTCCAGGTGGGTTCGAGGAAGTCGTTGTTGCCCTTTTTCATGGATTTCGAAAACCATTCGTACCAGGGAACATTCACCTCCGGGTTGTCGCCAGGGAGCTTCAAAGTGGGTTCGAGGAAGTCGTTGTTGCTCTTTTTCATAGCTTTCCAATACAAAGCGAACTGCCAGACGGTCGTCTCCGTGCGGGCGAGGCGGAAGTCCTCGAGGGTGACTTGATGCACGGGAAATTCATCTTCCTCACAAGCAAGGTCGCCGTTTGAAACCTCACGCAACAGCGCCGAATCGCAGCCCATGGAAAATGTGCCGCCTTCCACCTTCACCATTTCGGGGTAGTATTTAATGGTATAAAGTGAGTCGAATTGCTTTTCATCCAGCCGCTTCATCGCCTGGCGAAGCAGTTCCCGCTGGCGGCTGGAATCGGCGGCAGCAGTCGCCTGTCGCAAGAGCGCAGGCACGGCGGCATTTTTCACCAAAGCCGCTGCCGTGTCGAGGATGCCGACTGCTCGTTTCGTGTCGCCAGTTTCGCCGTGCCAGAAAGCGATTTCGAGGTATTTGGCGGAGACGCTTTTTTGCGAGGCGTTGAGCTTGGCGGCGGCGTTAATTTTGTTGAGGGCGGCTTCGTAGCGAAGGTTGAGGATGTCTTTGTCGGCATTTTCCAAAAGCTGGCGCACCAGGTCGGCGCTGGTTTTTCCAAGTTTTTGCAAGGCAGCTTCGGTGGTGGCGAGCAGGCTGGCGGAAAGCTTTCTTTCATGTTCTGCGATATGGCGCATATTTTGGGCTGCAAGTTGCTGGCGCCGCACTTCTATCTGAAGGCTGTCGAGGAATTTGGCTTCGGCTGCCTGTTTCTCGGCTTCGGCTTCTTGTTCTTTGGCTTGTTCTGCCAGAGCAGATTGCTTTTTAGTCACTCTGTCAGCCTGCATCTTTTGCCAAAACATACCTGCCGCTGCCAGCGCTAGCAAAATAGCAGCACCGACCAGCCGAAGCCGCCGCCGTTTGCGCCGTGCCGCTTCTGCCTCTCGCTTTTTCCGGCTGCGCAACACTGCTCCAATCAGCGTGTCGTGGCTGATTTCATAACTGTACCCACCCAGCGTGTTCGCCTCCCGCCGCAGCAGGAAGGTGTTTTCCAGCGCCGAAAGCAGCCCTGCCGTCAGCCCGTGTTTGCCAAAACTGCCGAGCAATTCATCGGTGTCTTTGCTGAGGCGGCGGGCTTCCTCGGTTTCGGGATTCACAAAAAGCAGCCCGTCCTCGACCACCCGGCGGGCGGCTTCTTGCTGGTGGGCGGGCAAGGCGGCGATTTTGTTTTGGTAATATTCCTCGAACACCCGCTCCGGGTCGGGCAGGTCGGCGAGGGTAACGTCGGGCATGCCGTCGCCGGTCACGTCTCGCAGCTTTCCGGCGATGGCAAGCCCTTCCACATGCTGGCAAAGAATCTGGAGCAGGAAGGCTTCGATGCCGCCGCCCTTGCCGCCTTTGTTCATGCGGGAAATGGTCTCATCCACTGCCTCCGGCAGCCAGGTGAACGGTGGGCTGGCGAAGGGTTCGACGCCAGTGCTGTCAGCACTTTCCATTTCCCCAGTGCTGTCAGCACTTTCCGCACTTTCCAATGCGCTGGGAGCGGTGATAGCTCGGCGGGCTTGCTTTTCATCGAGCGCCCACAACTCGAAACGCTTGTGCAAAATGGCGGGCAGCTTGTCCTTCATCCGGTCGAGGTCGCTGAGGCGGTCGGCACGGATGGCGAAGACGGCTCGCACGTCGCAACGAGCGGCGAGGTAGGTGCGGGCTGCCGGGTCAAGGTCTTCGGCTGCCTCCCGCACGGATTGGGGAACGGCTTTGTAAAGCGCCTCGGCGAGTTGCTCCCGAAAGGCAATCTGCTGCGCTTCCGGGTAAGTGAAAAACTCCTCGAACTGGTCGAAGATGAGCAGAAAGCGAGTGGGGATTGGGGATTCGGGATTAGTGATTGGGGGGCTGCTGGCTGGCTGTTGCTCACTGCCAACTGCCAACTGCGAACTGCCAACTACTTGCCGCCGCTTGAAATGAAACCACAAAGTC